>CAZPIL010000022.1:0-3569 GCA_964586705.1 uncultured Nitrososphaera sp.
TGCCTAACCTTACCCTCCATCACAATTATTCGAGTTAAACCTCCAACGTATGTGTGGTTTTCTTGCTTCTTTTCTTGGTAAATTCATTTTCAATGTTCATAATACCCCGAGATAGCAGAGCTAAAAATTATATAGGCTCTTTTAGAATTTTCTTAGTCTGTACTAATATATGGTAAGAAATCATTAGGTTATCCTAATTTATTATAAAATTCTTAAATATCGGCGATGTATAAATCATAGTATGGGCAAGAAATCATTAGAGATTGCTGGACCAGGTGTTGACGGAACGATTGCAATGCTGCATAAAGCGTACGCGTTTGAGATGTCGACCTTCCATTACTTTCAGTATGTTGCCAACAACATAGAGGGATTGGGAGTATTCCACGAGGGCTTTTTTGAAGAGAGAGCCAAAGAAGAGCTTGGACATGCGGGTCAGGTCAACGAAAGGCTAATGGAGCTAGGGACAAATCCCACAGACGACCCGGCAAAGTGGGAGCCGGAAAGCGGAGTTGGAAGACTTGAACCGAAAGCGCACCTCTCTTTGAGAAGTGCAATCGAGAAGGCGCTAGAGTTTGAGCGCGTGGCTATTGGATTGTACAACGACCTTGCAAATGCGACCAAAGACAAAGATCATGGGACATACGAGCTTGCACTCGAGTTGCTGAAAGATGAACTAGAAGACGAACAAACTATGGAAGATATACTGGCCAGACTAGAAATACAAGACAAGAAGTAAAAGGATTGCTTTAATTTAGCAAACCCTTTCTTTTTCTTTTTATCACAAACGCACTATTTCTTGGCAATAATTTGGCTTTCATCAGCTTTACTCCACAAACGCCGCATTGACCTTCTATAACAGATCTGTTGTTGGCAAGCCTCACGAATTTGCTGTTAACAATTTCAACGTTCATTTTACAGACAGTGCAGTAGGCTTGTCTTGAAACTACATGTTCCATTGTCCTCAATTATCATCTGATGCTTTTATGTCCTTTCTTTACTGCAAGATTGTTTTTCAGCCCTTAACCACTTTCAGCTCTTCGTGGGCTACCCGTGTGCAGATTTTTCTCGTGCTCTTGCCAGTATGATCCGGATAGTATTATTCCAGAAAATGGAAATCAACCGAAACTTAACATACCTTTTCATTTCGTAGAACGGCGTGTCAGCTATAGAGGCCAGCAACGTGTACAAGGTGTACAAGGGTTCCAAACATCCTGCGCTCAATGGCATTTCCATCGGAGCCGAGACTGGCACCATTTTTACACTTTTGGGGAGGAATGGCGCGGGCAAGACCACCTTTGTCAGGATCTGTGCCACCCAGCTGGCCCCCACATCAGGAACTATCAAAGTACTTGGCCACGATGTCATGAAGTCGTCAGGCCAGGTCAGAGAACTCATATCAATACTTCCGCAAGAGTCCAAACCTTTGCGGGCTTTGACCCCTTGGGATCACGTCTATAATTGGCTCCAAATTCGAGGAGAATACAAGGAGGAGGCTAGGCGCAGAAGCACAGAAGTTCTCGAGCTTTTGGAGTTGTGGGATAACAAAGACACTCCTGTGATGTACCTGTCAGGCGGCATGAAGCAGAAGGTGCTCGTCGCGATGTCCATGGCAGTCGATGCTGAGATCCTTTTTCTTGACGAGCCTACCATTGGACTTGATCCCCTCTCCAGAAGACAGGTATGGGCAGCAATCAAGGAATGGAAAAAGCAGGGAAGAACAGTAATTCTAACAACACACTACATGGATGAAGCAGAAATGCTTTCTGATAAAATTGCAATAATAGACAACGGTACGGTCGCCGCAAACGGCACCATGCAGGATCTCCGAAGAGTTATTCCACAAAACATAAGGGTTGACATATCAAAAGACGGCCTTGACGTAGAATCTTTGAGGAGTTTTGGATCCGTCGTTGATACGGGTACCGGCTCCCTGAGGGTGTTTACCTATGAAGAAGCAGCAAGAGAGCTTTCAGGGCTCGCACTACGCAAGAACCTCGCCTTTATGGTATCGCCGGTCACACTGGATGATGTCTTTGTCTCCCTGTTAAAGAGGAGCATAGATGAAGAAAAGCCGGAGACGACAGAATGAAAGCACCCAAGAGGAGAGGAATTTCCCTCAAGGCAAAGCAGGTGATGACTGTCGGCTATATGCTTGGAATACTATGGCTAAGGCGATACCCGTCGTCCATAGTATATTCGGCAGCGATGCCGTTCTCACTTCTTTTTGTTGTGTTTGTGGTTGGAGGCGGCCAGAACCTCTCCATAGCTGTCGCAGGAGGAATAGTAGTCGCGGCTGTAGGCTATGGTATGTCTCTTGGAACAGACATTACATGGTACAGGATAGACTTTCGCCTGCAGGATTTTTTTGTTTCATCACAAGCATCATCTTTTGCTTACATAGGCGGAATGGCTGTGTCTCTTCTGCTATTCGGGCTTCCGGCTCTCGGAATCCTAACAGGGATAATGCTGTACGCAAGCGGTTCTCTTTTCAGCCTGCCGTACATAATTGTCACTGTTCTTCTAGTATGGAGTTCTATGTCCATGCTATCTTTTGTAGTCTCGTCCAGAATGCCCCACACCAAGAATGTGGAACAGCTTGCCACGCTGCTCCAAGTGGTCCTGGGTGTTTTGCCGCCAATTTTTTATTCTATAGAAATGCTGCCTGAAGGATTACAGACTTTGGCGTACTTTATCCCTACTACCCATGCATCGCTGGTGCTGCAACATGCAGCTGGACTGGCGCTTCCGTCAGGCTGGACACCTGCACTAGGCCTAGGCGTCATGGTATCCTATCTAGTAGCATTTGGCATTTTGGCAAAATATGTAGCAGTTTGGCGCGAAAGCTAGATAGTTAGAGAGAAAGAATCCATGACACAACTACTGTCATGATTCTCAATATTTGTTCTCACTACAGATTATAGTAGTCAGGCTGGAGAATCTGCAGTTGGATTAAATGCGTTTACAGACGTGTTGTTTCATATGGGCAGTGTTTCTACAATCCGCGGCGACCAATCAGTAGTATCGATCTGCGAGGCGTTAGGAGACCGCATATCATACAATGTCTTGCTTTCAGTCATGAAGTCTGCCAAATCCGCATCGGACATATGCCTCGAACGCGGACTGCCGATTAGTTCTACATACAAAGCGCTCAAAAAACTGCAGCAAGTAGGCCTTATCAGGTCATCTCTAGTAGATAGAGAGGGAAGGCGGCTGTCGATTTACAGGTCAAAAGTCAAGCAACTCCGGATAATTGTAGATATTCAAGATGCCAAGGCAGACCTGATCCATCCAGAGCCCGACTTCAACAGTCTAGAGGAAATAGATGGAATCAGAATGCAGAAAAATTAAAGAAGAGAATACGGCTGCTACTACTACAGCCTGTATTCAGTCGTTGCAGGATTGACAAAAACTGTTATCATTCCCTGATAGAAGGTGCGTTCCTCAAACTCGTCTTCGAAGATCGAGTAGCCGTCTATCTTGAAGTGCTCATGGTTATCCCATATCGTTATCCAGTTTGTCTCATAGCCAAGTGAAACAGTCTCTGTCGTTACAGCTGTACTGTTCGTCTG
>CAZPIL010000022.1:3669-11005 GCA_964586705.1 uncultured Nitrososphaera sp.
TTGTCTCATAGCCAAGTGAAACAGTCTCTGTCGTTACAGCTGTACTGTTCGTCTGTATAGTCGTGACCTTGATAGTGTTTTCGTCATCATCGCCAGAAGTAACTTCTGTCTCGCTTGAAATGCTCAAGGTGAAATTCTTTACTGTCGAAATCCTCCCATCCCCACTTGTCGATGTAGTCATGGTAGAATTTGATGTCATTGAAGATTCGCCCGTCATTTCTTCTTCCTCCTCCTCTTCAGCGGTGCTCACATCGGTTGCAGGTTCAGGTGTTGTAACAGTGATTGTTTCAGTGACAAAGCTCTTGACGGTTGTAACTGTTACCACAGATTCTTCGTCGGCATCGACATCGGTCGTACTAGTAGACTCTTCTGTACGAACTGTCTCTATTGTTCCTTCAAGGCCATCATCTGTGATAAACGTGCTGCTAGATGTCTGGTTTGCAGGGCTGCTTGTTATAGTTGAAACCCCACTCTCAGGATACGCGCCACTTGGTTTGACGTTAAAGCTGTGTCCGCTTATCCAAAGTTCAACATAGTCTGCTTCAGAGTAGTCCTCAGGAATTGTAAGAGAAAACTCTCCCTTTTCAAGCGTGGATATGAATTGGGGGCTTGTTCCACCAGAATCGTATCCGTACCTGACCGTGATGCGGCTGTCTTCTCCATACATAGGCAGGACATCGCCAGATGGAGCAGCGATTCTGCCCTTTACCATGCCACCTTCTACACTTTCCACAATTATCTGCGGCCGCAGGTACCCCTCTATTCCTCCCGTATCAGGATTCTCCTTCCAGCTTGCTCCATATCCCCACGCTTCATCTATTGGGGCCTGCCACAACATAGGGGTCTGTGCCCTTGCAGGAACAGCTGTCTGTACCAAGGCAGCGAGTGAAAAAACTGCCGCAAGCACTAGCCCTAAATTCAGATGACGTATTGTTACGTGCACGAGTTAGCCAAATGTAATTTTTAATTTAAATTAGTCCAGCTTTCTCATTATCTACTATCAATCCTTGTTTTATTTACAGATTTTGAAAATCAAAAATGAGAATATTGGAAATTCTGAATTATTCAGTCCGCTATGCCCCTATATCCATCTGAGGCCTTCGGGGAAGACAGATGGGATTGCCGTTTTCCGGGTCTGCAATTATCACCACGTCCACGCCAAATACCTCCCGGATGTTTTCGCGTGTCATAACCTCATCAGGTTTGCCCTCAGCGTATACCTTTCCTTTCTTTATCATTATCATGTGATCGCTGTATGAAGCTGCATTATTCAGATTGTGAAGCACCCATCCTACTGTTATACCGTACTTGCGGCTCAGTGTTTGTACAAGGGTCAGGATTTCTAGCTCGTGCTGCACGTCAAGAAAGGTCACAGGCTCATCTAACAACAATGTTCGTGTCTTTTGCGCAAGGGCAAGAGCAATCCAGGCCCTCTGCCTTTCTCCCCCGGACAGAGTATCTACTGCTCTTTCAGCAAGATATTCGACCCCGGTTACCCTTATTGCCCAGTTTATTGCCTTTTTGTCTTCCTCTGTAAAGCCAGCCATAAGGCCCTGGTACGGATGACGTCCATAGCTGACCAGATCGCGTGTAGTTATTCCAGGCGGCACTTCAGGGCCCTGCGGCAGGATTGCCAACTTGCGTGCAATCTCTTTTGTTGGAAGTTGCACTATATCCTGGCCATCCAGAAATATTGTGCCAGCTGTAGGTTTTAACAAACGGGCCATTGCCCGCAAGAGTGTGCTCTTGCCCGAGCCGTTTGAGCCCACTATTGCCGTTACCTTGCCTTCTGGTATCTTTACAGAGAGGTCAGAGAAAATGACAGAGCGGCCACTGTTGTATGAAACCCCAAGTTTGGAAGCATTAATAGCAGCCTTGAAGTCGCTTGCCAACTGTTCTGACTGCATCAGGTTTGTTTGGCTGTACTAATAATTTAAACATAATAGTGATTATAATTCTCTAGAACAGAAACCGAAAGCCACGAGGGAAGTGTTAAGGCAGGTGTGTTCATCTGCCTTTGTATATATACAGATCAAGCCAGGGTCAGGGTCTTTTGGCAGGCGTGTTGGAAGGCGGCTCTCTTTCGTTTTCTTCAGATTCATCATTGACTTGATCTCCAGACTCGCCTTCCACCATGTCACCTCTTGTTTCTCCTCTTATCTCTATTTGAGTATCGTCTGCAACTTGCCCTGCAGATGCAACCCCGGTCTCATTGTAGAGTTGAGAGCTCTTTATTGCCTCGTCGATGGCATCCCTAGCATTGGTCGGAACCCTGTCTTTCACCTCTTCCAGAATGGTTATGTGTAGTGACCTTGCTTTTGCAACAAGTTCCTGCACTCTTTCAGGATCATCTCCTACTTGCTGTGCAATTGAAGATATCTCTTGTCCAAAACGTTCGTACTCCCTATAATGCTCAGTTGCCTCAATTGCTACTTCTTCGTTTCCACTTCCGGCTGCGTCTCTGGCTTTTTCGGCCCTGCCCTGCGCTGCCTGCATGGCCAGCTCGGCTGCCCTGTCAGGATCTTCTGTAGCAAGGATTCGCAGAGATTCAATATTGCCCTCTATGGACGTATCCTTTGCCGCAGCTATTGCTGACCGGGCCTGTTCTGGAACCCGATCCTGTACGCTATCAAGAACTTCCAGATGATGTGACGTAGCAAGGGCAACCCTCTCGGACGCAATCCGCTTTTTCTCAGGGTCTGAAATTGAAGAGACGGCCGAGTTAGAGTTTTCTATTTCTTTTTCATAATCGCTTGTTAGGCTTTGCACGAACTCTGGTTTGTCCATCTCGGCCATCATGGCAGCCTCTGCCAACCTCAACTCTGCAAGTTCTAGAGCCCTTGTCACCTTTGCTTCTTGATCGAATGTGAAGGTGGTGCCTATGCTTTCAAAAAATCTCTTTAGACCATAGAAGGGACTGTCTGGTAAGGTGCCAGGCTCGGGCAGCTGGGCTTGAGCGCTAGCTAGCGGAATCGCCAATAGTAAAAGTGGAATAACGGCAATGGATCCATTCATGTTTCAAAAAAGGTACATTAGCAGTATTAAAACTTCTGTAATCATTCTATAGAACATAAACTGCTAAACGAAGCATGAACCGTGAAATCCACCAAGAAAGATATCGTAATTTCTGTTGCTTGGCGGAGAGTTGATCACGTTAGTGCTTGAACCACCTTATCCACCATCTCCTCCATCTGTTTTGGTCCGCCATACACGTATAGAGGTCCAAGTGGGTGCCCGTTATCGTTCTTTGCGATTTCAAGGTTGGCCCATACAGGGTTATCCTTCCATTCATCTTCGAATGCGTCCTGACCTTCAGCGTGAATATAAAACAAATGGACATCCGGCCCATCAATTGCGGCCAGACCTTCCAAGCCAACGACCTTCATACTCCATTCACTTGGCTCGTATTCCTCGGTAACCACATTTTCAAGGCCCATTTCAGAAAGTATCTGTGACATAAAGAACGTTCTATCAAACAGTCGCAATGTCGATGTGCTGTAATCGCCATAAGGCGGGTCGACCGCTCCTGTCGCGAACTTGGTGCCATCGAGGCCGGCCGCCTCTAGCTTTTGAGTAGCCTCATCATACTTTTCATGGAGACTGTCTACCAGCTGGACTCCTCTTTCGCGCTTGTTTGCAGCATCAGCAACAAGAACTATGTTATTTTCAAGAGATTCCAGATGCGTAGGACTTCCTTCAAGAGGAGGAGCATTGGAGTACATCACGGTAGGTGCTATGGAGCTCAGTTCGTCATAAAGAGCGGCCTGTCCAAAAGTTTCTGCCAGAATCAAGTCAGGCTCCAATTCCACTATTTTCTCCAAGTTTGGTTCAAACGGTTGACCGACATCGACTATCTCCGGTGCAAGACCTTCAGGTTTGAGATACTGTTTCATGCCGGCCAGGTCAGTTACCGCTATTGGCGATATATCCATAGCCAAAAGTATCTCAGAGGCAGACCAATCAAGTGTAACAATTCTAGTCGGAGTTCCAGAGATTTCGGTTTCGCCCATTGCATGGGTTATGGTCCTAGTTTCATTGGCACCATAATCAGAATTAGAGAAGGATTGATCTGTTCCGGAGCCCGGCGCCATTGTTGCAAAGGCCACGCCAAGGCCCAGAACGACCGCAATAGTAGCAATTATTCCATAGAGAAAGATCTTCTGCATCTATCTGCACAAGCGATATGAAATTTAATTTATGTAAAGAGCCGTTTTTCAGTTGCGACTACGATTCCAGAGAATGGAAAAGCAGCAAGTAGCCAATTACAGGAGTGCATGCATGTTAGCTATCGAGTTGTCGCAACCATCATTGTAATTGTAGAGCGAACAAAGTTTATTTTTCTCATCCTTTTTGACACAATTTCCTTAACCTTACCCAGAGTCTTTGCCTCCACCTTTGCTATAATGTCATAGACGCCGTATACTCGATATGCCTCTGTTATGCCGTCTATTTCCAGAAGTTTAGATACCAAGAGATCTACGCTTTCAGGATTCGTGTTAACAAGCACTATTGCGCTAGGCATGCAATTCATATTCAGTTTTTGGATTTAAGTTTGATATGCGACTCTCTTTGTTGATTACAGGTTTGTAGAACGCAACTTGATAAGAAGGATTAGGTTTAAGTTTCTCAATCCTGCATATTGGAGATGAAAATGGTTCGCAAGTTTGAAGATTGGTGGAAGACCGTACCCGAAGACCTGAGAAAGAAGGCGCGCAAGGGCGATGAGGCAAACAAGCCGCTACTAAACCAGGTCAACTATGTTCTTCTGCATCTTCATCTGGCCGGCAAGCACGATGCCAAGCCGACCCATGAAGAGCTCAAGGACTGGCTGCACAGCGGCCAAGTAGACGTACTTCGGATGAACAAGTGACCCGTCTACAATTTTTTATTCTACTTTACGAGAAAACCAAGCCCGTTTAAATATTAGGCCAACCTAATTATCTCGGCCTGCGAGCTGGAACGTCGGCCTATTGGCATCGATTACTAACCATACCGCCAGCACACCACGGCGGGAGCAGAGGGTCATACCCCTGCACCTGCAGTGGAAAACCTAAATCTGATATTCAAACTGACAAGCAATTCAAAAGTACCGCAACCCATACAGGAATGCAAAGAAGGACATGTATGCCACCCACAAAAACTTGCAGGTTCCTCTTTTGACGCTTGTGGAACCTCGACAAGGGACCTGTTACCTTGTCCACGTTACTGTTTGCTCAGGACTGTTTCAGCCACCGCTTCTGCAAGCACCTCTGCTGTAATAGGGCCGCCTGTCGGTGTGACCACTCCTTTTAGGTGATATACCCTCCCTTCTTGGACAAACTGCAAGTTCTCCCAAACCGGATTGTCCTTGAACGTCGTTTCAAAGACATTGTCGTCCTCCTGGGCTATGTAGAAAAAGTCGGCATCTTCCACGGTGGCAAGATCCTCCAGGGTTGAGTCTGTATACCCCCAGAATGCGCGGTCTATGTCCCACGCATTTTCCATGTCCATCTGCTCCATTACCTCTACTGCAAGAGCATTATTGGCGTAAATCCTGATGTAGGTTGCATCTTCCCAGGTAAATGCCAGAGCCAGCACAAACCTATCTTCTAGTTTTCCGCTGTCTGACACCTGCTGGGCGGCATCAGCTATTGTTCTGTCCATCCTCTCCAAGACCTCGATACCTCTATCATGTTTGCCCACTACGTCGGCTATTGTCATAAATGTCTGGCGCATTTCTTCCAGCTGACCGAGGCTTCCTTCCTGCGAGGTATCGGGGTTGAAAATCAACGTTGGAGCTATTTCCGAGAGCTGGTCGTACATGGCAGCATTGTTGCTGACGTGGCCGATGATGAGATCGGGTTCAAGCTGTGCCATTGTCTCAAGGTTTGGTTCCCATCGGTGTCCGACTTCGACCACGCTTTCGTCAAGCTCGAGTCCTTTCATGTTTACCCATCTGTTAAAATCCTCAATGTCAGCCACACCGACAGGCTGTACGCCAAGTGCCAGCAGGTCTTCTGCATAGATCCATTCCAGCGCTATTACTCTTTCAGGTGTTCCTATGATTTCAGTTTCGCCCATAGCGTGAGCGATAGTTCTTGTTTCATCAGATTGTTGTTGCTTTGCTGTCAGCAACTTCACTACCGCATCGGCAAACTCTGCGTCTTTTTGCGGGCCGCCGTACATGTACAGGTACGGATCTAGTTTGTATACTCGCCCTTCCTTTACGAACGAGAGATTTTCCCATACAGGGTTCTTGTCTATCCACTGGTCCGCAATCGCATCATCGTCGCCTGAGGGCATGTACATAAAGTGTACATCGGGTCCATCCAAAGTAGACAGGCCTTCAAGCCCTACGCCATCCCACCTTCCATCTTCCAGCACTTGTTCTGGCATGGGTGCTGCATTTACTATGCCCATCTCTTCCAGTATCAGTGATGGTTTTGAAGGACCTGCCCAAACGCGTATGAAAACGCTGTTGTCATCTTCTGTCCATGTCTGAGCAAATATGAACTTCTTGCCTGCAATTCCTGCATCTTCTAGCTGCGCAGCATTTTCTTCAAGGTGAGCATGGAACCTTTCTATCATGGCAACACCCTCGTCATGACGGTTCAATGCATCGGCAATTCCCATGGTGATGCGCTCTGCAGCTTCAAGGTTGTCAAGGTCGCTTCCTTGTGGCGGTCCGTCTTTGTACAGTATGGTAGGAGCTATCTCGCTCAGATCGTCGTAAATTTCAGAGCCCCATGATGGAGCAACTATCAAGTCGGGCTCTAGCTGTGTAATGACTTCAAGGTTGGGCTCGTTCCCGGTGTTTACAACGTTGGGCCACTTTTCAGTAATACCCGGATAATACGCTTCCCAGAATATCTTTCCTTCACCGGCCCACTCGTCTTCCTGCCAATATTGGACCCCAACAGGTTCAATGCCAAGCTCCATCATGATGGAAAACGAATGTGTATCTAGCAATACCACACGTTCAGGCGTCCCGGTGATCTCAGTTTCTCCCATGTCGTGCTGGATAACTCGAACATCAGAATCAGGAGATTGCGGAGATGGTGATTCTGTAGCAGGAACACCATTCATACTCATCGTAGCAAACGCAATTCCGATGCCGCCGGCTACTGCAGCGATGGCGATAATACCAAATAATATGGTCTTTTGCATATCCCCATATGCGTCCTAAAATTAGATTTATACAAAGAGACGATTTTCAGTTGCGACTATTGATTTCGATTCTCATTACCTAGATATGTAATGCAAAATATGTTGAATAACATGCGTATGGCAATACACCTATTGGTGTGAAGTAGTAATCCCAATCATTTAAGACAGAAAAAATTTGCAGAAATGAAAA
>CAZPIL010000023.1:0-3859 GCA_964586705.1 uncultured Nitrososphaera sp.
ACTACTGCAGCAAGGCTTACGAGGTGGTTTCTTGATAATTGTTCAATCTCTTCTGTTGTTATCGTGGGGTGGGTCTGTCCATGCACCTTGCGTATGTGTTCAAGGGTTACGCGCTCTTCACCTTGAGATTCGGCAAGGTTGCCTGCATAGAGGAGGAGGTCGAGCGCGTAGCGTACATCACCGTTTACTTCAGTGGATGTGGTTATCTTGGCGATCTGATCGATGATGTCAGATCCTATAGTCTTCGGGTTAAATGCTTGTTCGCAACGACTCGCAAGTATATCACTTGTCTGCTCTAGCGTATAAGTGGAAAACTCCAGTGGGACCCTGCCAAGGGTGCTCAGTTCCGCAGGGTCGAGTCGGGAGTAAAAATCAGTACTTCTTGCAATGAATATTACTCCCTTGAAATTACACGGTTTTTCAGGCTCAAATTCATTTAAGCGTGTTAGATCATAAATAAGGCTTGAATCTTTACTCACCTTTACCAGGTAGTCTATTTCATCCACTACTATGAGCGCATAGTTACTGTTTTCCCGGAGATATCTCAACAGATAGCGCAGCATCTCTTCTGCACTGAGACCTTGCGCCGGCAGTTCGGGAGCCAATCGCTCCAGCAAGAAACGATAGATGGCAAACTTGTTTCCGCCTTGCAGTTTTAGGTTGATGTATGCCGTCTTCAGGTTATGCCGGTTCTTTGCGAACTCTTCTTCAATCATTTTTGTGGATCGGATGACGGTTGTGGTCTTGCCTATTCCTGCAACCCCTATCACTTGTAGAATTGTCAGTGGGAATTTGTCAGGGTTGACTGCGGCGCCAGAAAACACGTGTAATATTTGCTCTACCTGCGCTTCCCTATGCGGCAGCTCTTCGGGGATGAAGCGGGGAGACAACTTGGACCTGTCGAGAAATATCGCGCTCTCAGGCATCGCTATTACATGGCAGTCTTATCGGTATATATCGATATAGAATTAATAGCAGCAATCACATGCACAGTTTTACATGAGCAAGTTTGCAGGTTCCCGCGACACCTTGGAGCAACTGGTCAATAACTCTTTCAAGGCAATAGATGCGGGTGCCTACGATATGAAGAGAGAAACGTCACACGATTCTATTAGTCTGAAAAAATCTGTGTTCGGGTGTCCTCATGCTCCACTCATCACAGAGATTAAATTCTCGTCACCTTCTCGCGGGCAGATTCGCAATTTTGGTACACCTGCAGAAATCGCGCTGGCCATGGAGGAATCAGGTGCTATCGCACTATCAGTACTGACCCAGCCCTATTTATTTGACGGTTCTCTCCAAAATCTGCTTGCTATAAGGAAAGCAGTATCTATTCCGCTCCTCATGAAAGACGTTTTTGTAAGTGATATCCAAGTTGAGGCAGCCAAGAAGTCTGGTGCAGATTGTATATTACTTATAAAGTCAATATTTGACCGCAACCTTGCCGAATCGAGCATGGAGTGCCTGTACGATCTTGCAGTAAGGAAGGGACTGCATGTATTAGTAGAGGCTCACAGCAGCCTAGAATACAAAGAATGCCTGAAGGCAGGATACGGTATTATAGGCATCAATAACCGCAACCTGTCAGATCTTTCAGTCGACATTTCAAACACCAACCGATTGATAAAAGAATACGGCAAGGGTTCTAGTGTCATAATAAGTGAAAGTGGCATTTCAAAGGTTACAGATATTCAATATCTGAAAAAAGCTGGTGCAGATGCATTCCTGATCGGCACGAGCATCATGGAGGCAGACGACATTGGCTCCAAGGTAGCAGAACTTTACTACGCCCTGTGAATATTAATAACCCCTTTGAGCATATCGGTTTTGGAAATGCTTGGCAGCTATCCTGTTCAGGGCAAGTTCGGCAAGTATGGCGGCAAATACATACCAGAGACACTTGCACCTGCAATAAGCGAGCTTGAACTGGCCTATGAAAAGTTCAAGAATGACCAAGAATTCCAGCAAGATCTCCATTATTATCTGACCAGGTACGCAGGTAGACCAACATCGTTGTATTTTGCAAAGAATCTAACCAAGTACGCAGGTGGTGCCCGTATACTACTCAAGCGTGAGGATCTCTTGCATGGTGGAGCGCACAAGACAAACAACACGTTAGGGCAGGCACTTCTTGCAAAAAGAATGGGTAAAAGAAGAATAATAGCTGAAACAGGTGCAGGCCAGCACGGCGTTGGCACAGCAATTGCATGTGCCATGCTAGGCTTGCCCACGGAAATCTATATGGGCTCAAAAGACGTCGAGCGCCAGAAATTGAATGTATTTAGAATGGAGCTTCTTGGAGCCAAGGTTCACTCCGTTGACTCGGGGAGCAAGACCCTCAAAGACGCCATAAACGAGGCCATCCGTGATTGGATTTCAAACGTTCATGATACTTACTACCTTATTGGATCTGTTGTAGGACCCCACCCCTACCCCATGATGGTCCGTGATTTCCAGAGCGTTATAGGCAGCGAGGTGCGGCAGCAGATGCAGCAAGAGTACGGGCGGCTGCCCTCTGCGATTGTTGCATGTGTAGGTGGAGGTAGCAACGCGATGGGTTCATTCTATCCATTCATGGATGACCAAGATGTAATGCTATATGGTGTAGAAGCTGGTGGCGAGGGCATAAAATCTGGCAAACACTCTGCCACACTTTGCGCGGGTACAGAAGGCGTGCTTCATGGGATGTTTACATATCTTTTACAGGATAGGCGCGGACAGGTTGTGGATACACACAGTATTTCTGCGGGTCTGGACTATCCCGGAGTAGGTCCTGAACACTCGATGCTAAAGGACTCCGGCAGGGCTATTTATGCAACGTGTACCGATAGTGAGGCCATAGAAGCCTTTATGACGCTCTCAAGGCTCGAGGGCATAATCCCTGCCCTCGAGTCCTCGCATGCAGTGGCACATGCAATCAAATTAGCAAAGGAAATGGACAAGGATGAAATTATCGTTATAACTTTGTCAGGAAGGGGCGACAAGGATGTCACCGTGGTCCAAGATTATCTCAGCAAGAAGGGCCGCAGAAATGCAAGAAAATAGAATAGAAGCGCGTTTTTCAGCGCTTGCTCGAAAGGAAGAACGTGCTCTCATATGCTATGTTGTTGCGGGTTATCCGGATCCGAAAACAACAGAAAAGGTTGTAGACGCGTTGGTTGCCGGGGGCACAGACATCATCGAACTAGGCATACCTTTTTCAGATCCTATTGCTGATGGACCCACCATACAGCAGGCATCCCATTCTGCGCTTGAAATGGGTATTACGCCAGAAAAAGCATTTACAATAGCAAAGAATATTCGCAAAAAGCATCCGGATCTTCCTTTGCTTGCCATGACCTATTCGAATATACTTGTCCGTGCAGGTGTGGAAAAATTCATGGACAGGGCCAAGTCCGCGGGTATGGACGGCTTTATACTACCGGATATGCCTGTTGAAGAGGCAGGTCATTATCTAAAGAGCGCACGTGAAAGGAACCTTGTGACAGTATTCTTGGCTTCTCCAAATACCTCGGAGCAAAGGCTCAAAGAAATAGTAGAAAGCTCGACAGGTTTCATGTACCTTGTTTCGGTTTATGGTATCACAGGTACACGTAAGAAATTTGAGAGTTACACGGTGGAGGCAATCAAGCGTGCAAAACAGGCAGCAGCAGGCAGGATACCGATAGGTGTGGGCTTTGGCATTAGTAAGCCAGAGCATGCAAGGTTCATGATTGGTGCTGGGGCAGATGCAGTCATTGTGGGAAGTGCAATAATCGATAGAATGTCAAGATCCGGGGGCAAGACATCCTATGACTTGAATTTGTTCGCAGCTTCTTTGAAAAAGGCCATGAAGCCTAAGGCATAACCAAACCAGATT
>CAZPIL010000023.1:3869-10512 GCA_964586705.1 uncultured Nitrososphaera sp.
CTACCATCATGCTCTACAATTACCTCGATATCATCAAGCGACTCGGAAGTATTGTCGCCTTCGAGTTTCCTTATAGCTACATGTATGGCCTCATGAGAGATGAGCATTCCCATAAAAGGCTCAATGTACTCGAAACTATTGATATCTGATTTAGCATCCTGTGCTGACTGGATTATCATCATAGTCTCTTTTTCATAGGTAAAATATGCCGGCGACCCATCTATAGCGCAGGCAAGTGCGAAATTGTTTATTGCCATTGTACTAATCCTTTTCGCCGTAAAGTAGTTTCAACTCATCGAAACTAAGCTTTGATCCGGATTCAAGTTTTTTCCTTGCAGTTTCTTTGATTTTGAATAGTTCATCCCCCGGCAGACTGTAACCATATTCTTCACGTTGTTTTTTCCTCAATGCAGACATTTCATCGAGCCGCGCGTTTATTTCTTCAAAGCGTTTTGCAATACTGCCGTATATGGACAAGAGTTTTTCACGCTCGGACATAAGGGCTCGCTTATGGCCATATGACTTGTCAAGCTCTCTATTTTCTTGAGCCATTTTAGTACGTAGTCCATCGCATTCGGCATTAAGTGCTTTAATAGAGTTGTTTATTTTTGAAGATTCCTCTGCAAGTATTTGGTACTGTTCACGGGTCGCTCGAGTCGCCTTTATAGCTTCAATCTTCATCGAGACATCTTTTATCCTCGAAAGAATCTCTCCTTTTTCCCGCTCGCCTCTGAATTGTTTATTTTCTATGAGTGCTTGGTTCTTGGTAATGATTGTCTGTAAATCTGCTTCATTCTCTTTTGGCAGGCGTGCCTCCATGATGCTTAGGAAGTTTTTCGACTTGGACATCTTTTCACTAACCTCTAATAGACCTTTATTGTGACCATCAACTTCTACCCTGGCCTGCCTTAGCCTTTCGGCAGCAGAATCATATGCAGATTTATGCTCTTTGATGTTTGCGACTATTGTGCGCAGTTGATTCCTGTCAATATCAATTATCTTATCCGTAGATTCCTTGAGCTCGGATGCAACTCTGCGCTTTAATGCTACAAGCTCATCCCATCCCAATGAGCTCAAATCCGAGCCTTGTGACAAACTGTTGAAAAGTACGATCCAGTTTGTTATAAAAATATACCAATGTCGGCGCTATAATAAACATCCATTTTTATCTGAAAAGCGCCATCTCTCTTTATTTACTAATGCGAAAACCAGATACAATAGCCTATCATTCCTTCTTGACGAATGCCGATTTCGAGACATGGTTGAGCAGTAAGGCATGGCGAATTCCACCAAATGTATGCGGCGGGATAAGCTTTAGAGCTTTTTTTAATTGAAATTGACTTTGTGTCTTATAATATGCCCTGATTTTTTTCATCTGAGGGGTACTTTTTGGCCAACTTTATACGTATTTTTAGGGCTATACGCTCGAAAATCGGTCTTTTTAGAGCTATTCTTATATCCAAGCACGCTTGACCCAAGCACGTTGGCAACACAAGGATATTGCGTAAAGTGCAAAGCACCTAGGGAGATGGCGGGAGAAAAACAGGTAACTATGAAAAACGGACGAAACGCGACAACTGGAACATGTACGGTCTGCGGGACCAAGATGTTCAAGATAGGCGGTGGCGGCGGAGGTAAGGTAAAAGCCAAGGCCAAGGCAAAGCCCAAGGCCAAGGCAAAGCCCAAAAAGGCTGCGAAAAAAGCCAAGAAAGGAAAAGGAAAGAAGAAAAAGTAAGCTAACCTGAGATTGTCCGGGAGATGCCTCCCGGACGTTTTTCTATGCTTGTTAGACCCCCTCCCCCCACAGTGCGTCATCTATTAAATACTTGCCATGATTGGTTATCCATAGAAATGACCGAATCTAAGAACGTCGTAGAACTAGAGATAGAGGATCTAGAAGGGGTAGGTCCTACTACAGCGCGCAAGATGAGAGAAGCAGGCATAAGCTCTGTCATGGAGTTGGCAACAGCCGTTGCAGACGAGCTCGCTGCGGACCTTGGAGGGTCAAAAGAAACTGCAACCAACTTTATCATGGCCGCACAAAAATTGCTCAGAGAGTCAGGTATACTAGATAATGAATTTACCACCGCGGATGTGGAACTTGAAAAGAGAAAGTCACTTCTGCGTTGCACCACTGGCGCAAAGGTACTTGATGAGCTCTTGCTTGGAGGAATCGAGACCCAAGCTGTAACTGAGTTTTATGGGGAGTTTGGTTCAGGCAAGTCCCAGATATGTCACACTTTATGTGTAACAGCTCAGCAGCCACAAGATCAAGGCGGCCTCGAAGGCGGGATCATACTCATAGACACTGAAGGGACATTTAGGCCAGAGAGAGTTGACCAGATAGCAAGGGCAAGAGGTTTTGACTCTGAGGAAATCCTCAAACATATCGCAATATGCAAGGCATACAACTCTAGCCATCTGGAACTAATAGTCAAGTCGATGGGCAAGTACATTGACGATTTCAAGGCAAAAATGATAATAATTGACAGCATCATCTCGCTGCACAGAGCAGAGTTTGCAGGGCGCGGAACACTTGCAGATCGTCAGCAGCGTCTCAATAGTATCATGCACAAGCTGGTAAGGATAGCCGAGATATACAACGTAGCAGTAATAGTCACAAACCAAGTCCAATCGACGCCGGATACATTCTTTGGAGATCCAACCAAACCTGCAGGTGGCAATGTCATAGGTCATGCTTCCACTTATAGAATATACCTCCGAAAGGCAGGCAATGACCGTGTCGCCAAGATGATAGACTCACCGTACCATCCATATTCTGACACTAGGTTCACGGTAAACGAAAAAGGTATAGACGACACAGAAGAATCCCCAAAGAAGAGAAAGTCAGAGGACTAGAGGAATTTTTTCTCTGCCTCTGCAAGCTTTTCATAATCGCCGCAGCTCCAAATGAGCTGCGCTAGTTTTTCTTTTGCCCTCCCGTCGTTTATCGCCTGCCTCGCTATTGATACACCATCCTGTAGGTCTGCTGCAACTTTGCCTACCACAAGCGTGGCTGCAGCGTTCAAAACTGCCATGTCTTCTTTTTCCCGGGAGGCTTTGCCATAAATGACCTGAAGTGTGCTTTTTATCGAGTCATCACGGCTGTTCACCACAAGTTGTTCTACTCTTGCAATCTTAATCCCGAGTACCTTTGGATTAAGGCGGAGGCGTTTTATCCGGCCTTCGGTCACCCAGACTATATCATTTTCACATGTATTTGATAGCTCATCAAAGCCATCTGCGGCGTGGACTATTATTGCCTCACTGACGCAACCAGCATATACCTCAGCAAGGGTCTCCATGAGCGAAGGTTCGAATACTCCTATAACTTGGCCACTTATGTTTGTGCACGGATTGCTCAACGGTCCAACTAAATTGAAAATAGTTCTTATACCGATACCCTTCCTTACGGTCCCAATATTTTTCATAGTTGGGTGGAAAACAGGAGCAAACAAGAATCCGATCCTGGTGCTTTCTATACATTCTTGAATTTTATCAGGAGATTTGTGGAGGTCTAGGCCAACATGCTCAAAAAAGTCTGCGCTTCCGCACAGGCCTGAAACTGACCTGTTGCCGTGTTTAGCCACTATCGCGCCTGCAGCCGATGCGATAACCGCAGCTGCAGTACTTACGTTAAATGTCCTGATCGAGTCGCCACCTGTTCCACAATTATCGACCAGTGCACCGGATACCCGGGGTGTAATTCTGGTGGCATGACTCCTAATGGACAAGAGCACGGACTTTATTTCTGCAGGAGTTTCACCTTTCATGGCCAATGCTACAAGGAAAGCTGCGACCGCCGATTCCGTAGCGTGACCACCCAATATGGCGTCAATTGCACTTGCCATTTCTGTTTCTGACAGTTCCGACCTTGCCACCAATCTGCGTATAATAGGACGCAGATCTATCTGCATACCGGTCATTTTTTCACCAATGACATAAAATTGGCAAGGATCTTGCGGCCTTCGCCAGTTAGTATTGACTCGGGGTGGAACTGAACTCCCTCAATGGGATACTCTCTATGTCGGATACCCATTATCTCACCATCATCTGTCGCACGAGCAGTCACTTCCAGGCAATCAGGTATGGCATCCTTGTCTGCAACAAGTGAATGGTACCGTGTTGCTCGAAAAGGGTTATTCACTTCTGCAAAGAGCCGGTCCTTGTTTTTCTTATATCCTATAATGCTTGTCTTTCCATGCCTGACCTTGCCTGCATTTATCACCTTCCCTCCAAAAGCATGTACTATACCCTGATGTCCTAAACACACTCCAAGTATGGGCGTCTTGGACCCCATTTTTTGTATTACGTCGGTACATATGCCAAAGTACTTACGGTCAGCAGGATGTCCCGGCCCGGGAGATATTACTATGCCATCCGGTTTCATTTTTCTTATTTGTTCAAGTGTTACTTTGTCATTTCTAACAACGATTGGTTCGACATTCATTTCACCCAGTAACTGAGCAATGTTGTATACAAACGAGTCATAGTTGTCGATCACAAGTATCCTTTTCTTTCTTGCCAAAACTCTTACCTTCGATAGAGAGTCAGCTATATGCTGGTTGTTGCCAAAAGCGATCGCCTCTTTGCATATCTCCAAGATCGAAAACGTGCTGTTTGTATTTAAAGCTAATGTGTTCTAGCAAACTACAATACTTCTCTAGTTCTGTCTTTACGAAGATATATAATGTATGGACGGTGATGTCAACTCACCTTACAGGAGCGATTGGTTTTGGTGCGCGTTTTCATAAATGGGTATGGCAACAGTGGCCGGCGCCTCGCGTCCGCGCTATCCGTCGACAAAGAAATCCAATTCATAGGAGTCGCAAAGTACACCGCAGACGACAAGGTAAAGGAAGCACTAGATAACAAGTACAATGTGTATGTTCCAGAAGAATCACTTGCAGCCTTCAAGGAGAAGAGTTATGGCGTGACTGGAACGGTCAAGGAAGCTGTCGCAGCATGCGAACTTGTCGTTGATGCTGCCAAAGAAGGCGGAGGATTTGCAAACAAAAAGTCTCTTTACGAGCCCATGAAAAAACCCGCGATATTCCAAGGTGGTGAGGACAGGCACGGCGAGCAGGCCGTTGCAGATATGGTACACAACTCTCGAGTAAATTATGCAAATGCGGCAGGCAAGACATATGTCATACAGGGAAGCTGCAACGTTTCCGGAATGGGCAGGATAATGCAACCGCTTATTGAAAAGTTTGGGCAGAGAATAAAGCGCTATGACGTTTCCCTCATACGAAGGTGGGCTGACCTTGAGGATACCAAGCCAGTAAAAGATTCTATCGAGTGGGACCGACATCCGCACCACCAAGATGATGTTAAAGACTTTATCCCCAATGCCAACCTATATGTGGATGCATTCAAAGTGCCATCAAGAATGATGCACCTCCACCATATGACGATACGTTTTGACAAGGCACCTACAAAAGACGAAATATTGGAGTGCTATCGTAACGAATTTGGCATAGCCATTCTGAGTACTGCAAAGGGCACAGGCGATATACGTAAGAAGGCAATAGAGCTTGGATTTGCACATGGTGACACCAATATGGTTCACATACATGAAGATATCCTGCGTGTACAGGATGACACCCTGAAACTCGGCTATTCTGATGACCAAACAGGAATGGTTATACCCGAAAATCATCTGCTCATCCAATCCTTAGCCTTCAAGCGTCCAAGAGACGAAGCATTGCGGCAGACTGATAATCTCTTCCAGATTAGCAAGAAACGCAAGATCCTTGAAGAAGAGTTCAGATGACAATCATCTAACCTATTTCATCAGTACTCCGATCATCAGTTGGCAGGGCGCACTTCTGTCGCTCTTTTGATACTGTTTGATGATCGCACACTCGATTTTCAAGCGTTGCCAAGTTGAACCGGTAGAGGCTGGCCCTTATTCCAAAAGATTCCATGTAAAGGCATAAGATCCCTTTAGAAGATTCTTCTATCCTCCGCTAGCTCTTAAATACAACGCGTTCTTATAATTTCTGCGCTTGGACGGCCAAGAACATCAGTTGCTCATTGATGATGTATTGAGCATCAATCTTTCACAGCGTCGAACTGAAGCCTTCAAGGCTTTCGTCAAATCAAAAACAGGAATAGAGGACATTTCAACAGTCGCGATTGGCAATCCCAATAAATTTGAAGAGATACTTATTGAAGTATGTGGAGATATCGCTTTCATCATATTCGACGATATCATCCAAGAGCTTTGCCAGCTTACCTTGCCCTGTTACGATATATCAGAATACGGCATGCGATGTTCAGAACGCGGACAATTTTCTAGAATGATTTGGGAATACAATAAGGTCATAGAAATAGGAGAAATGATGTCCTGTATGAAAGACAGAGATCATATCGCCCAACACTTTTCGTCGCGTGTGTTTCATGATCAGATGGTTTATAGTTTTATAATGCGCGGGTTTAAGCGCAACCAGCTTAATGTGCTAATAATCAGCTCAGAAGAAGAGCGAGCATTCAATCGAGCCCTTGGTCAACATGGCACCAATTCAGACTTGCTCATGAACTCTGGCAAACTCATAGTACTTCGTCATGAAGAACTATATGGAAGCGACTTGGGCTCATCCTTTGAGCCAGTGATAAAGCAGCTGCAGAAGGCTCAAAC
>CAZPIL010000024.1:0-10250 GCA_964586705.1 uncultured Nitrososphaera sp.
GTGGTACTTGTTCAGAGCCGCTAAGGGGTGTTGCTGTAGTACAGGAGAAGGTTTCAGCGTATGCAGGCATTATGCTAATTGGAGCAATTCCTGCTAGGAGTATCAATCCTAACAGGAGCCTTAATTCCCTGCCATACATGTTTGTAAATTCAAATTATCGTATTAAAAGCCAGCTGCATTATTTTCTATCATCAGATTCAATAACTTGCTCATCTGATTCTGGCATCTGTGTAGTATTGTTTTGTTATTCAAATTTATGAGACCGCATCAAATATGAAGGCTTTTGCTAAACTAAATGCCTGTTCTGAATGAAAGAGGGATGAGGAGATTGGGGTACAATACAAACAGATCGACTACTTTACAAGGGAAAGGAAGAAAGGCGCCCCAAATTACCTTGCAAGAAATATATGATTCGGTGCAGAGAAATCTTTTGTGTTGTTAATTCTGCAGCAAATACGATATTTATTCATTCAAAATATCTTTGGTAGTGCGCGATGGAACTGCATGGTTTCCTGTCAGGGGATTGAAAATGGAAAGCAATAAAGACATAAAGTATGCCCTTGAATACCACGAGGAAACAAAACATTCAGAAGTAAAATTGCAAATGTTTCGACATTATATGGATTGGGATAACAAGCCCCGAGCCTTCAAAGTCTATCCGGACTTGCCTTCGATTCCTCTTCCAGATGACTTTTCAAGTCCTGCAGCCGAAGCACTGACATGTATACGCAGCATATCTCCTCTTCAGGACGGGTCGCCACTTGACGTTCATACACTGGCTGAAATGCTATTCTTTTCTGCAGGAATAACGAGAAAAATAACGTATGACTTTGGCACTTATTACATGCGCGCTGCATCGGCTACAGGCGCCCTTTACCCTATCGAGCTGTACGTCATCTCAAAAGGTGTAAGAGGGCTACCTGCAGGGGTATATCACTTCTGCCCGGGGGACTTTTCACTTACAGAGCTGCGTAGCGGAGATTACAGTCCAAAACTGGCAGCAATGGCCGGAGACAACTCTGAGATACTATCTCAGCCTCTGATACTCGCTTTTACATCATTGGCATGGAGAAATGCTTGGAAGTATCGAGATCGTTCGTATCGTCACTGGTTCTGGGACTCGGGGGTTATAGCTGCCAACTTGCTTGCAGTGGCCGTTTCAGCGGGTCTGAAAGCATCTCTTGTTATGGGGTTTGTCGACTCTGCAGTCAACAATCTCCTTCACCTTGAACAAGGAAAAGAAGCTGCAATAGTACTTGTACCACTTGGTCCTTCTGGCGCCTCTGCTCCCGGACACGATCCGAGACCGGATCCAAGACCTGTACCAGTTACTGCCAGTCCCAGATTCCTTCCTCTATCTGAAAAAGAGTTGGAATATCCTGAAATTTGGAAGATTCATGAAGCATCCAACCTGGCAACTAGCCAGGAAGTCGCGGAATGGCTGAGCAACAGATCTATTACAGGTTTACATGAGCGCACCGGCTCACAAGAGGTCCCCTCAAATATGCACTCTGACCAGCCCCAAGTGAGCCTTGGAGACGTTATTTTACGCCGCGGCTCGAGCCGGCGCTTTTCACGCTCAGCAATTCCACGAACTCATCTATCGATCATCCTCTATAACTCTACTAGGGGCGTTCCTCTGGACTTTCTCGCGGAAGGGGAAAGCCTGGTTGACGTCTATCTTACAGCTAACGCAGTTGACGACTTGGCTCCCGGGCATTATTTTTACGACCGGCATACTAATTCTCTGAAACAGCTTGATACGAGCGACCAAGCGTCGATCAGAAATGAATCTGAATACCTGTGTCTTGGACAGCCTCTTTTTGGCGATGCGAGCGCTGTATTATTTGTGATGGCAAACCTGGATGACATTTTGAAGAGACTGGGCAACAGGGGATACAGGGCATGCGAATTTGAAGCGGGGGTAGTTGCTGGCAAGGTCTACCTCTCATCCTATGCACAGGGACTGGGGGCTTCTGGTTCTACATTCTATGATGATGCAGTTACTGAATCATTTTCTCCACATGCCAAGGCCAAAGCCGCAATGATGGCCGTCGGTGTTGGAATACCTGCCTACAAGTCGCGCCCCGGCAGCATCTTGCCGGCCAGGTTGACGAGGAATGAGCTGGTCTCAAACAGGTGACACGGATCATCATCTGGCAGATACGGTAAACTTTGGACACGTCTGCCCGGTCTTTTACATTGACCTATTATCTGAGAAACCTGGAATCCCGGGGTATTTGTACGGAATTCCGCAAGGGTCTTACGCAAGTCACGGCTTATTGAGGTGAGCCTTTCTTCTGTGATTCTCCTTTTCAGGAACAGATCCAAATTCCTGACCACACATGTCGCATACGGTAGAAGGTTTCCGACGATTTTTACGTTCTGCCAACCAGTCTGCCACTGCCATGAGGTATATTGTAAAACCAAACACGCTAGATCACGATGTTTATTCACAACCTTCAGTAATATCCCTTCAGTCCGCATATCGAGGCTGCATATCGAATATCGCTAAGGCAACCAGCTAGCATCTACTGTAAGAATCCTCTTTTTTCAACCAGTTCGTCTGTAATCAGGATTCTTGATGTACCTGCCGTAACCTAGGGCGGAGCATATTGCGAAAAAGAACCATACTCAGAATACAGTTACAGTTGACAGCATTGACATAGCATTTCACGGGAAGGCATCTGGAAGCTGCAACTTTTTTAATTTATAAATTTGCAATTATGTGTGCTTATGCAAAAGAATACCCTCATACTGTTTTTGCAGACCAAAAATTATCATTTTGATGTATTCATCGGAAGGGACACTGCGTGATGAATACAGCGAAAGAGACTATCTTGATTACCGGTAGCAGCGGCAGAATTGGCTACCCCTTAGCAAAGAGATTAGCTAGATCTTTCAATGTCGTCGCTTTTGACCGTCAAGCCCCATCTCATCCCCCACCAAGTGCAGAATGCATGTATGTGGATCTGACCAGCAAGAAAAACGTCCATCATGGGCTGCAGGCCCTGCGCGAGCTGCATGGGGACCATATCGCTTCTGTTATTCATCTTGCTGCCTATTATGATTTCTCAGGCGCGCCAAACCCTCTTTATGATGAGGTCACAGTAAAGGGAACCTCGCGTCTGCTGCGGATGCTGAATGACTTTAACTTTGACGTTGAACAATTTGTTTTCTCCAGCACCGCTCTGGTACACGCTTCCTCTGCTCCCGGGATTCGCATTAATGAAGACTCGCCAATTCAATCTCCGCCAAAATGGCCCTATCCTGAATCAAAGGTCAAAACCGAAGGGGTAATTCATACAGAGCGGAAAGACATTCCAGCTGTTATTTTGCGCATCTCCGGTGTGTATGACGATCTATGCCATTCGATACCGCTGGCACAACAGATACAGAGAATCTATGAAAGAGATCCTTCAGCCTATTTCTTTCCCGGGGACCCCTCTAAGGGACAGCAACCATATGTGCATAATGATGACTTGGGGGATGCGGTGTCTCTGGTAGTAGAGCGCCGCAGGGAACTGCCGCCAGATTTGACCCTGTTGATAGGCGAGTCTGAATCTCTTACTTATGATGAATTACAGCGCTCCTTTGGACAGTTAATTCACAACGAGGAATGGAATACAAAAGCAATTCCTTTGACGGCGGCCAAGGTAGGTGTACGACTTCTGAATCGCTTACCACTTGAAAGACCTGCATCAATCCCTTCGTGGATGATCGATACGGCCAATGATAATATCGAACTGGACATTACACGTGCTCGCACGCTTTTGGGTTGGGAACCACGTCATTCATTGCGTGATACCTTGCCCAAAATGTTGTTAGCGCTAAAAGCCGACCCTTTTACTTGGTATCGCGAGAACGGGCTTGACGTGCCATTGTGGATGAAGGATCTAATGCCTGCACCTAAGGCGCCCCAGCCTAAGGAGACAGATATGCATGAATTGGAATGGTTGGACGAACAGGTACGCCGCGAGATAGAGGAAACAGCAACTGCCTCTCACGCATCTCAGGCATCTGGCCAATCAAAGAAACACCACGACGTTATGGGAAGACAAGACGAGGCTGCATGAAAATGACAGAGGATACAGACTATTATGATGAAAGCACGGAGATTGTTCGCAGCAAGCAGTCTAAACTACAGCGTATGCGCGAGCTGCAATCAAAGTTGGCAAGGGCATGGGAGCGAGAGATATCTGAACAAAAAGAGCAGGATGCTAAAGCCCGTAAATTAATAGAAGACGATCCAAGCGGACATGTCGAGATGATAAAACCCGAGCAAGAGCATAGGAAGCTAGCAGTCGAACTCCCTAGAATGCTGCTAAAGCGAGAAGCAGAAGTGTATGAGGAAATGCAGCAGGCGCAAAAGGCAGCAGCGGCCAGACAGCCTGAAACCAGCAAAATGATGGGCAAGATGATATCGATGGAGAAATGGTCTCTGGTTCCTCTGCTTGCATTGGGCTTGTGGCTCATCTTCAGCCCGTTCACGGCTGGCTATAGTAGCATGCCGCTGATATGGAACAACATCATCAGTGGGATATTGGTAATCATACTAACAATAGTTGCTCTTCGTACGGGCCGCTCTTGGGCAGCCTCTGCAATTGCGGCAATCGGTTTATGGTTGGCTTTTACCCCTGTTCTCTTCTGGGCTCCAGAAGCTGCAGCCTATATGAACAACACACTTGTGGGTGTTTTTGTATTTGCATTTTCTGCTGTCATTCCGATGAGGAGGAATATGCACGGGCCTGAAGTGCCGCATGGTTGGTCGTACAACCCGTCAAGTTGGCTACAGAGGGCGCCTATTGCCGCACTTGCTCTTTTAAGTTTCCTCTTGACGCAATACATGGCCGCGTTTCAATTGGGGCACATTGACTGGGCATGGGATCCAATTTTTGGCGATGACACTGTCACCGTTCTCACCTCAAGTATCTCTAGAGCATTTCCAATCTCGGATGCAGGCTGGGGTGCATGGATTTACCTTGTCGAATTTCTGTCTGTGCTTGTAGGCGGTACGCGGCGCTGGCGCACTATGCCTTGGATGGTCGCTACCTTTGGATTCTTTGCGGTTCCATTGAGCGCTGTCAGCATCCTGTTTGTAATTTTTCAACCCGTCATTGTTGGTGCATGGTGCACTATCTGCTTGATCACTGCGGTATTTGTAGTGCTTATAATCGCGCTCTCGCTAGACGAGATACTTGCAATGATTGGGTACTTGCGGCAGACCCGCAGGGCTGGTAAATCTGTGTGGCGCACATTTCTGCATGGCGGCGAGGCATTGGGAGATAACCTCACGCCACAGCGTAACTCTGGAATAACAGGACAAACACGAGACGAGATGTTCTGGGGAGTAAACGTACCTTGGAAGCTTGTTGTTGTCGCCGGGCTGGGTCTTTGGCTGATGGCCGCACCTGCTGTCTTTCAAGTACAAGGTCTTGATGCAAACATCAACTATGTGCTGGGACCTCTTGTATTAGGAATTGCAATCATATCCCTTGCAGAAGTGGCACGTTCCGTTCGTCTTGTGAATCTTTTACTGGCGGCAGGACTAATGGTGCTGCCATGGTTGCTGGACGGCGGAGCTATTGGATATAATTTGAATAACCTAGTAATCGGTGCGGCCATAATTATGCTGAGCATTCCTCCCGGCAAGATCAAGAATTCTTATGGGAGTTGGAACAGGGCAATAATCTAGTACTTGATTCGAACGAGCAAGCCCCTATGCATTCACAGTTAGGTTAAAACCAAGGATCAGTACGACTCTGCTCTTGACTACCTACAGTATGGATTAGTGCTTGACAAGCCCTAGAGCCTTTGTGACTTCTGAAACGCTCTCGTATTGTCTATCTTCAATCCTTTGAATGTCTGGCAGTATCTCTTCACTCTGAGGTCTTGCCCTTTCAACATACTCTACTATTTGCTTCTTTTTGGCAGGAAATTCTATATCTTTTAGGATTTGTGCTATTGTTGCTGCCTTTGGATAGTCTTCTACGATTACTTCCTTTCTCTCTCCTTGTACTCCTCCCTGCCTACTTACTACCTTTTTTGTTTGTCCTTTATCATGTACAGACGGTATCTGCTCAGGATTCTCTCTTTTATCGGAAGACATGATGTATATAGACAGAATTCGTTTTTTACTATTCTGGAAAAGTATTATGCAATAGAGTACGATGTGGTAATGAATGTTGTTGGCTGTGTTTGACTTGAAAGAGACGCACCACTCATCTTAGAAGCAGCTAATATAGATCGATTTGCTTAACACTGTGGCTGCCTATAGGATGTCATGGCAAGGATGCAGTATTGTAAAGTACTGTCTAATGCACACGAACGGATGCTAAAGAATAAAGCATTCCCTAAGAACATTGTTTCAGCGTTTTAAAATACATGTATCGGCAGCAGTTGTTAATACCAGACCCGCCCCAAAGTTGTCTGGTGGCTATGTGCTGCCCGCCGTCTTTATCAAATTGCCGGCGGCGGGGGCATTTAATAAATTCTTTTGTTATTTGTGACACAAATAACTGAGGTGCTGTCAAAATAAGCCCTTGCAGAGAAAAGAGGCGCGTGGTCAGGAACGTCCGACCAAGTTGATGATGTACGCGATGACTAGACGACATCCGCAGTGGTTATTTTCTCGCGGTTTTTCTCTGGATCTTGCAGCCCTTCTGCAGAAGTTCGTGTATCATGCAGCTTATCATAATTGGCCTCATATGCAGCGCAGCAACCATGTGGCGCTATGACATCTGATACCTTGCCGTTCACGTCAGGTCCTTCGTTTTCCACGAGCATACATTTGCCTCCGCTCATGTTTATCCAGTATATGCAGTTATAGCAAAAGTAGCCTTCATGCAAATTCGAGTCTGCAAACTTGTCATTTTCAATATAGCTAGCTTGAAGCTTATTTTTCTTCTTGAGTTGAGTAATATTGTCAGCTGCACCTGCAGCCTCTTTGATTTTTCTACCTATATCTGCCATTTTTATCGAGCTTCCGCGACATTCTCGCCCCAGAGTGTGCACACTCCGTGCGGCGCTATGGCCCCTGATTGCTTTTCCTGTACGTCCGGACCAGCGTCATCAACTATGGCGCAATGATTTGGTTTGATAAAGTAGGTACAATTAAAGCAGAAATAACCTGCTCGTAGATCAGCGTTCTTGAATAAATCTATCTCCTGATAGCCGGAGACTGCCTTTGGAAGCTTTGGATATTGCCCTTCCTGTTGGATTGGACTCCTTGTTTGTGGTCTCTCCATGACACTAATACGGTTTACATGTATTAATGAGGATCTAGTAACGGATCTACTGTTCTGGTCTGTGTTTACTGTATTACTAGGGACTGCCGGCTAGGATAGACAACGCGGTAACTCATTATTATTTGTCTACCTCAAAATAACTATGGTAAGCAAGTGCTAGAAGAAACAATCGGTGAATGCATCGGCTTAGAGAGGGCCGCTCAAAAAGCAGTTCAAGAACTTGACGCAAAGGGATTATTGCCGGAGCAGATGAAGAGCAAGCTGACGGACATGCAGCAAGAGGCAAGCAAGCATGAAGATGTCTTGCAGACTCTTGCCGATAAACTCACTGAATCTGAAGAACTGGATTCTAAGAGTATCGAAGAGCATGCAGATGAGACTGTTGAAAAGGTTTCTCAAATGATGAAAACATACTTGGGAGAAGATGCTGACGAACTTGACGCACTCGAATTTCTCAGCATTGCAGAAGGAGGGGAAATGATCCACTATGAGATTTTAAACAAAGTAATTGATAAAGCCAAACACAAAGGTCTTGCAAAGAATGCATCTGACATTCTACAGCAGGAAAAAAGACACTTCAAAATGTGCGTACAACTAGCAAAGAGTGCAAGCATGCATACATGAATGAATAAACTAACTAGCAATCCCTGACATGTGCTGAATCAGCGCATAGTTTATGCCTCTGTGATCGAGCGATTTATCATTTGCAGAGGCACACGTCCACATTATTGTCCGACCCAATCTATTTCGACTTTACCCGTCACATATAATATTGCTATCTGTCTTCTTTTTGATTCTTAGGTATACGACGTTCTGGTGATAAACCTGTAGGCTTATGCTGCCATATGAGAAAACTCACTCAGGTTGTCTCAGTTGTGTCGCCACCAGAATTTCTTTCGGACTCTGCAAGCCTCCTTTGGCTCTTGTAGGCCATAAGGAAGCCCGCGCCGCCTGCAACGACTCCTGCTAAAGTTGCAAGTATTGAAGCACCGATTGGTTCTACGAATGGCGAGAGAATGGAATGAACTTGCTGAGTATCAAATCCCCTCCCTCCAATATCAACAGGCAGCATCGCAGCACCACCTTGGTATCCTGCGTACATCATCATTCCTGCGGTGGCAGTAGCGCCGACATTCATCAAAATTAAATGGGTCCATGCCAGACTTCCGGTGGTTTTTGTAAAGCTACCTGCAAGATAATGATAGAAGGTTGAGGACACAGCAACACCAATCACCCCGACCAAGATATAGATCAAATAGCCAAATGTAAACCATGTACCTGCTCCGCCTGATGCTATGACCCTTGATACTTCGGGCTTTAGAATGGATATCTGACCGAGCACGAGGAAAGCCGTCAAAGCCACTACGATTGCTCCTTGTGTGACTGCAGCGGCCATGAACCTTCTTGCCCAAACATTGTTGTCACTTGTCGCGAATCCCTCCCGTCTTAACGAATGGTTTCGCATGACAAGATCTTTGTTGCATTAATAAAATTAAAGACTTGGTACCTATCAAACTAAAAGCAGTTTCTGGCCTGAATATTGTTAATCTGACATATTCTTGTACTTGTAAGTGGCACGAACCGGAGCACATTCTTTACTATTGAGTACGATATACTGTTGAATCATTGAGCTCTCTGGATTCTATCACTAATCCATAGAAACTCTTGACATCGTCCAGTGTACATTCATAGCGTGAAGGGTTCATTGACGCCGTAGCATCTGATACAACAACGACATCATAGCCAAGGTTGAACGCTTCTCTTACCGAAGATTCCACACACATTGACGTATCAACCCCACAGAATATCACAGTATCTATGCCACGACTTCTTAACTCCTCGTCTAGATTAGTGCCTTGGAATGTAGAGTCTCTTCTTTTCGTAATTATGTTAGAAGTACTTGGCTTCAACTCTTCAATAATTTCTGCATCCCATGTTCCTCTAACACATATTGGGACATCTTTGATTCTTTCTTCTCTTGCTTGTGGTAATATCTTGTGGGTTTTGGTCAGAAGATCAAAACCTGACGGCTCTCTTATTGCATTTGTAAAGTAGATGGGAATTCCAATACTCTTGCAATGCTCCAGAAGTCCTTTGACTGTCGGTATTATTTTTTGATAGTATGAGATATCAATTCCAAGCTTGTCATATGATCCGCTCTTGCTAACGAACCCATTTTGGACGTCTATTACAACTAATGCCGGTACAATACCATATTCCCTTATTCTAATTGCCGTTCTACTATCAATTTCCTGGTGATTATGTTGATCTGTTGAAAAGTTGCTCATGATTATATGATGTTGTAGATTCCTATCATGATGTATTATCTTCATAATTCTTCGTATACAACAGTGAGGGCAGGATTATCGACAACACAAGGTAGATCTATCACTAATTGCCTATAAGGTTACACGCGTTAAATTCTATGCATACAACGTATATTCATAGTACAGTAGCTGATTATTTTTGATCAGAAGCATATATGCGAGTGAGTCTCCTGGAAGTCTCTCTCCTTGCTAGCCCTTGATTATCATCTTCAGCACCACTATTAGGCCATAATAAGGCAGATTATAAAACGCCGCCAGCGCGGCAACATCAATACCAAAAAATTGCGAAGCAAAAACGAATACCAAAACATTGTTAACATAACTCATTGTAATCAAACCTACAATTTTGAGATCTTTTTGTTCTTGGCCTGTACTGTTGTACTTCTTTGAAGAATCGGGGGCATTAGTCTGTGTTCTGTTGCTACTGCTACCCTTGCTGCTATTGCCAGATATCCTTTTGTTATTTATCTTGGCTAAAGAGCCGAGCCGTAGCCTTACGCCTCCGCTAAAGTAGCCTGTCGCTCCAAACACTGTAAATAGAGTAAATGCAGCAACTATATTGATCAAGACTATGTTTTGATCTCTGAAGAATAGGTCTGATATCTCTGCAAACACACCTAGGTTGATCAAAGCTACTAGTACAATTGATGCCGGGAATGATTTCTCGTCCAGCCTG
>CAZPIL010000025.1:0-10242 GCA_964586705.1 uncultured Nitrososphaera sp.
AGCGGCCACCGTTGCTACGGCAGCTGGAGGGACCAGCCCACCAGACCGATCTCCCACCTCCCCGCCCTACCGATCGCCCACCCACTCCTCCGCATGCCGTGCACCTGGGTGTGGCTGTCGGTCTTTGGAGTAGATCCACACGCGGCATGACACGCCGGTCACGGTGTGACGGTGAGCTCACCGAGCAGCATGCGGTCGAAGTCATCCAGGTCGGGCTGGAAGGTGTGGTCATACTGAAATCAGAGGATGGCAAGGAATTTCCGATGCGTGCATTCTCGGGCGAAGTAGCAAGGCACATCTCGCGCTTTCAGGAGGGCGACAAGGGGGCAATTCCTACAATCTATAATCTGGTAGAGGAGCTTGCGGCCATGGGGAATCTTTTGCTGACAGAAGTGCGTGTATATCAGAGCGGCACAGTGCTCCGTGCAAATCTGTACTTTACGACGCGCGATAAAGAGATCATACTGCGCAACTACCGCGCATCAGACTCTATTGCGCTTGCAGCCTACTATGACATTCCGATAAAGGTCAGAAGAAGTCTGTTTGAAGAGGCAATAGACATCAGGTAACGATGTCTACAAGACGCTGCTTCTTGGCCGCGTTTTTAATTTCCATAGCTATTCTGCGCCCTACGCCCATCGTATGGCCGAAATAATATTTTGTATATGGGCTGGTAGTGGCCATGATGGGGTTTCCCGGCACCCTTAATGAAACGTCATAGACTACGAATTCAAGATCGGTGGTGACTATGCTCTGGAGAGATACCGGTCCTATCAAGCCCGGCGGGTACTCTTTCTTTGCCGTGTTTGCAAACTTGTCGCCCATATCGAATACCTTTTCCAAAAGTGATTCACGAATGCTCGCCGGCGTATGGCCTACTTCGATATTCTGCGTCTGGATGTCAATTTCCATCTGCTGTCTCGCAGGCATGGATACAAAGTCGTGTAGGTTTGACTGCAACCGCCGCTCGATTCCAAGAAATTCTGTCTCTCCTGTGAGAGGTGAGTGGAAAAAGTTCAGATTGAAGTAGGTGCCAAGAACGTATTCTTCTATGACCGCGTCGTCGAGGTCCTGCTTGCTCACAATGCCTTGCTCTATCTTTTGTTTAGACTTTTTTTTATAATCTTCATAAGAAGTGACTATGAAAAACGCCCTTTCCAGCCTGCGCCTTGCCTCCTGCACCTTTACCATTGCCGGCCCTGAAATGTCAGAAGGCTCGCGGTAAATGCGGGGATGGCGCAGCCCAGCTTTTTCAAGAAGGTAGTATTGATTGCGCGTAGCAGTGCGTTCTTCTGCGCGCAAAAGTGATCTATTGCCAAACACTGGAACGCTAAAGTTGTTCTCAATATTGTCATATCCAAGGTACGCAGTAAAAGCCCTGTGCGCTACCATGACGCAGTTCCTGTCGCGTAGCTTTTCTTGATTCTCACGATGGAGTACGTCAGAGAACTTGTCAAGCATTATTATCTCATCAGCAAGACGTTTGAAGCGTCTGTACGGGACATCGCGTCCCTTCTGGCATATGCAAATAGTCTTCATGCCCTCGTCCTTGGCGCCGTCCATGACTTCCAGCGCCGAGTGGCTGCCAATAGTTCCGATGGTTATGTCATTTGGTTCATACCCGTTGACAATACCTACTATCTGCTCGCGGCCTAGCAATAATTAAGGAGAAAAGAGAGTTGTAATAAAAAGCCTACTTTTTGGAGGTCTTGCTCAGCTCTACGTCAATGGCGGCTCTGAGCTCGTCATCATTCTTGTTTGTATAGTCGATGCCAAGTGAATCGGCGATCTCTTCGAGCTTTTCCCTGCCCACGTTGCCAGAGTTCTTTAACTGCTGGAGCTCGCGCTTGGCTTCTATCCTGGCCTTCTCGTATTCGGCGGAGGCCTTGCCAAAGGACCTTGCAAGCTCGGGAATCTTTTTTACGCCAAAGAATACAACGACAATTATTACTATGATGAAAATCCATTCCATGCCTGTGGGTATCTGCATGAGCAGGTTATGCAGTCCTGCGGACATTTAGGGTAACTTGTTGGCCTTGGGATTTAAGTGTTAGGTATCGACCGGTGCCAGTCTTCTTGCCCTGTTTTCAACTGCAAACATGCCGACTAGGTAGAGGCCAATCATGGGGCCGGCTACAAACCACATTGTGACTCCGCTGCCATCAGGCGTGATTATGGCGCCAAAGACTACTAGGATGATGATTGCGTATCGAAGGTTGTCCCGCCAGAATCTGGGAGATATGGCGTCTGTGAGAGAAATGCCGTACATCAATACTGGGAGTTCAAACGATATGCCAAACGCGAGAAGGAATTGTAGGACGAAGGAGATAAAGTCTGTGATGTTGAAAAGCGGAAGGATTTCAATGGCCGCACCGAACTGGTACAGGAAAACAAGAACGTATGGCACGACCACAAAGTACGAGAACACGATGCCTGCAACAAATAACGCTATGGCCGGAGCCGTCATCATTGCGATACTTTTCTTTGCATTGGAGGTTATCGCCGGCGAGATAAAAGCCGAAATTTCTCTGACTATTATTGGCATCGAGCCTATAATGCCTACAAGAATCGCGACATAGATCTGTGAAAAGAACGCCTGACCCGGCGCTATCTGCACCAAGGTTACTTCGTCAGGCAGAAGTGTCTCTTGCATGTATAGCATTATCCTTGCAGAAATATTGTGTATGGGGTCCGGGTGTGGATATACTATCTGTATGCCTGCATATTCCACTGGCCGCAGGTCAAAGGCCATACAAAATACGGTAATACCAATAACTGCGATGACGATATGGATAACTCGCACCCTCAGCTCGTCAAGGTGCTCGCCAAGCGTCATCTCTGTGGTCATTAGTGTATAATAGCCAAATGTAGGATATATTTTAGTCGGGTCCGGGTATAGGAAGGGCCTTGCCTACCGGAAGCTTCCATGACTCCGCATCTACCTCTTCCTTGGTGGCCTTTTCAAACTCGACCGTGAGCTCTACCGGCGCGTTGAACTTGAGAGAGATCTCGTTTGCAAGCGTACCAACAGACTTGCCGTCTGCAAATTCTTTTGACCCCTGCAAGAATCCCCTGTTCTGGCGGTAAAGCAGTTGACCGCCGAACTTTTCCTGCAGAAACGAGGCAAGCTTGTTAACGGTCTCTTTTGGGACGTCGTTGAAGTAAAAGCAGATCCCATGTACTGGTTCTTTGTCAAACGGTGTGCCATACCGGTACCAGAACACACCAAAATGCTCGTACTCGCCCTGCATGCACTTGATGTCCCAGTGGTTGGCCTTTTCTGTTGGATAAGCAGAGTCTAGAAAGTCTGTTATTCCAAGACGCCAGTACCTTACGCGCACAGAACATCTTTGATTTGGAGCATTATAATAACTTCACTAAGGACCTAGGCTCAAGGCCCAAAAACTAGAAATGACTCTCGCTTCAGATGTGACCCATGCCTGTCACAGAATACATCACCTCAAGCGAGAGGACGCGGCTATTTGAGGATATGGAAAGACAGTTTGATGAAAAAAACATAGATTATTTCAAGGATCTGTTGAAGCACAATGATAGCGTCGTCAGGACACGCGCAGTGTGCATCATGGCAGACATTGCCGGCGAAGCAGCAGTCGATCCAATATCCCGCATTCTCGAAAATGATGATAACGACTTGGTCCGCCACGAAGCCGCGTTCTCGCTCGGACAGCTCGGCTTTTCTTCAGGTATACAGCCACTTGCAAACGCAGTAAAAAATGACCGATCACTTTTCGTCAGGCACGAGGCTGCCGTTGCACTAGGCGTCATAGGATCAGAGGAGGCAAGGAAGACGCTGAATGATGCACTATCGGATGAAAGTGATGAAGTGCGCGATTCTGCAGTTGTGGCACTGGCAAACCTCGACTATATCCGGACCGTCAACAGACGCAACAAGTTCACCAGCATGACAGGCGGCTAAGATATATGGCGCCTGTGTGATAGGGTGAGGCAGATGCCTGACACATGGCTGCAGAACCTTTCTGGAAACTGGCGTGATGTCAAATGTCCATGCGGAAGTACCTTTCATTTCAAGGGCAAGGTGGACGAGCTCTTTGCGTGGGAGAGGATACACCTACGCCACATGGCCTCTGATCATGAGAACCATGAGATGCTTTCTTTTTACCCCAAGGACATGGTGATAATTTACCACGCTGCATCAGGATATGTCATCGAGAGGCGTAAGCACAGACGGGAGGAAATAAGCGAAGTTCATCAGGCACAGCTATACGGACAGGCAAGAATTGCTGGTGTCTAACGTTACGTTTCGGCTCGGTTTCCTCTATGGGAGGCAATGTTTAATTCAGAAGCTAGCTGAGGATAAACGGGCGGAGGCTAGAAAGACAGGTTGCTTGGTGTAGAATACGTGGATGTCATGCAGCAATTCAAACGGTGCCCCATCAACTTTACCTTTCAGGTGATAGGCAAAAAGTTTACGGTACTTATCATGCGTAATATGATACTCTTTGGACAGAGTCACTTCAATGACTTTCTGGGGATAGAGGGCATAAATCCCAAGACACTATCGCAGAGACTAAAGGAAATGCAGAAAAATGGCCTCGTAGAGCGCAGGATCAGCCCTGGAACTCCTGTCAGCATAGAGTACTTTCTGACGGAAAGGGGCATGGCGCTCAAGCCTGTACTTGAACAGCTCATGTTGTTTTCGATACAGCATTATCCTGACGAGGTATGCAAGAATGGGCGGCCCGTGACGTTTGAGGACCTTGGCAGAGCCTACTAGTATGCAAATGTTCTGTTTGCATAATTTCTTCTACGGCAGTAGGGCAAATTCTCGATCACCAGCCTATTGTAGCGTCGCTTTTTCAGGCAGTTACAAGCCCCCTGCCCTTCAGGGTTGGATAGTTGACAAACGCGGAAAACCTTGCACATGTTCCCGAGATAACTTTTCATAACAAAAGCGGGCCCGGAGGGATTCGAACCCTCGACCTAACGCTTAGGAGGCGTTCGCTCTGTCCATGCTGAGCTACGAGCCCGCGCTAGTGTTCAACCAAGGTTGCGTCAATTTTAAGCATTCGTCGCACGAGCAATTCTGGATACAAATGTCATGAGGTGGCGCCTTCCATCCTTGAATTCAGGATCGCGCCAGCCTTCTGGGAAATACTCTTTGTCATTCTTGGCATCGTATTCGAGCCCTGCATTTCTGGCGACTTCAAGTAGCACCTCAAACTTTTTACTATTTTCTTCGATGTCTGTTAGTATCTTTACCGTACCGCCATCACACAGCTTTCTGGCAAGTGTTGAGAGAGTGGTGCGTAAAAGCGTCCGTTCATCCTGCGCTCCAAGCAGTGCGTCGCGCTCGGGCATGACCATTAGAAAGTTGTCTATCGAGCCGTCCATGATTGCGGGCAGGAGCTTTTGCACATCACCCCAGAATGCTGATGCATTTTGCGGGTCAAGCGCCGCAAGCCTTGACTTGGCCTTGAGCACCTCGCCTTGATCCCTGCCGATGCCGATAAAGTACTCTGACCAGTTCTCGGCCGCCATTTTCTGGAGCATTTCGCCTTGCCGCATACCAAGCTCGACATTTACCTTGAAGTACATCTTGCGTGCCGTGTCTATCGTACGGTTCAGAGGAGTAGAGGGGTTGCCTTCATGGAAGAACTGGTATATCATGTTCCAGCGCTGTCTGAAAACGTCTGGAAATGTCTTTTGCATCAAGAGTTCCTTGAAGAGCTCTAGATCGGCAAAATCGGAAAAAAATGCATCCGTTCTTGATACGGCCTCGAGCCTTGGAAGATATAATTCATCGTATAGGTTAGTGACCCTATTCCACGCCCTGACGGGGTCGGATCCCATGTAAGTCACAGCAAGATCTGCCAGCCAGAGCACTTCTGACATCAGCTTTATTTTTTCAGCCTCCGCGCCCTTTTCAGCAAGCTTGTCTATAAGCTCAGAGAATTTTTCCTGTGCATATTTCAGCTTGAAGAAAGGAAAGTCTGTCCTCCAAATAAGTGTCTCGACTATGATGCTTTCAAGAGGTGTCCAGTCAGACTTGACATAATCCGGGTGAGTCGTGGAAAACTCGGCTGCAACCGGCGTACCTTTGCCATACTCGCGGAAATAGTTTCCCAGCTCTTCTGTGCTCATCGTAAAATACGCGTCTATTATCCTCGTCTTCTTCAGCTCTTCTACAGACCTCATTACACTGGGGCCCTTGACCTTGCCCTGCTCCGAAGCTAGCGGCTGGGCAGGGTCATAGTCGTGCAAGAGACCTGCTATAAGCATTATTTCATAGTCTCTTGGTCCAAAGGAATACCCTCTGAATGATCCTGGCAACATATGCATTGCCATATATGAAACCTCGAGCGAGTGATGGAAGTTATGGTATTCGCTTGCACCCTCGCCCAGTCCTATGCGAGTATATGCGTTTTTCAAAAATCTGGTGAGTGCGTACAACTTGTCTATTCTTGCAGGAGCTATGCCTTTTGCCTGCCCCAGCTCCATTATGGCAGCTACCAATTCGTCATCTGAGACATTTGCAAGGTTTGCATTCGTATGATCGATCTTGCGTTCCTTTGCGCCAGGAAAGTTGCTCAAGACCTGTCTGTAAACTATTCTCAGCGGCAGGCTCTTGTTCAGGTATAGCGCGAAAGTCATGAACCCCCATGGAAAGCGCACGCGGAGGCGTTCCCAACTGGTAACCTCATTTGTTGCTGCTACTATTTTCAAGTTGACGTCGGCTATGAGCGACGACAGCTCATTGCTTTCTAGTTTTAGTCCTGAAAAGCGTTCGCGCTCTGTATTCATGACAAGCCACTGCGGGATCTTGACCACATAGCGTCTGTGTCTCGTCTCCTCAGATGAGCGTTCGCGCTGCGTTACTGCCGCATTACGCGGGCCATCTGAAAAGGGGAGGTCATGGTCCTGAACCACATGCAGCAAAATTTCCCTGCCTGGGTGTTGCAAGGAGAGCAGTATGTGCCAGTACTTGCCCTTGTCCATCCAGTGTGGGACATGTGTCTCTTTGTCCCAAAAATCTACAGGTCCTGATGGGACGAACCCTTCATCATACTCTTTTGTAAGGGGGTTGTAGGACTTGTATTCGTACTCTCCCATCATGGGATCAAGTCTGCGTGCGGCATGCCTCGCCTCAATTATCATCGAAGATGATTTCGTGAATTCGCGATACGCCATGACGCCCCATATGGTACCGAGGGCGCTGAAAAGTGTGAACAATCCTGCTATGATGTCTGTGCCCGGCTCCACAAAGTATCTAGGCAAAAGCGGAATGCCGAACCAGCCCGTGGACAAGAGACCTGCAAATATCAACAGTATGAACAAGTATCTTGCAATGTCGTGGTACCGGAGACTTAATGCAAGTCTACTTTTACGCCAAGCGTCCTTGCGTAAACTATGCGCGCCTCCTGCCGGTTCTGATCTCAAAGTGCCTGCCGGATCATCGGTAAACCCTTGTCCATGTATATATTGTCTTATTCTGGCGGGCGCAGGTATAGTGGCATGTGGAGGAACCCAAACCGCTCACTATACAAATCTGAAGGATGATGGGCAATCAGATGCAGCACTCTCTGCAATGTAAATCTCCGACGACAACCCGATGTCCAGTTGCTGAAGCGGTAATTGCCGCGTGCAGATTGTCGTGTACATTGTAACAGGCCTGTCATACAACCAGTACGAGTCATGGTTGGCGGTCAAATCGCTACGCCTTATTAACAGCGTCTACAAGACCCGACCATTCCCTTGAATCATGGACGTCCCACTTCTCATAACAGACAACTTTGTCAAGAGCCATCCGTGGCAGCCACCCTGCCTGCTCAAGGTCGGGTCTATCTGTAAACTCGTCGACATAGCCGAGGCAGAGGTATGCTATGGGCTTTACATGAACTGGCAGGCCGAGTATCCTCTCAAGATCCTTGTTTGACAGGATGCTAACCCAGCCTACCCCCACACCCTCTGCGCGTGCAGCAAGCCAGAGGTTCTGGATAGCGCAGCACACACTGTACACACCCGTATCTTCTACTGACGTCCTGCCAAGGACGAAGGGGCCAAAGCGTGTGGGATCATATGTGACACAGACATTTAGCGCCGACTCTTCGATGCCTTCGAGCTTTAGCGCGGCGTACTTTTCCTGCCTTTCATCATCCTTGAGCATTCCAATCGAACGCTCTCGCTCGCGCCGAAATGACTCCTTGACTTGTCTGCGCGTCCCTACATCTTTGATCAGGATAAAGTTCCACGGCTGTGAAAAGCCGACCGACGGCGCGTGGTGAGCCGCGTTCAAGATTCGTAAAAGAACTTCATCTGGTATCTCTTTATCGATAAAGTGTGATCTGATGTCTCGCCTCAAAAATATGGCTTTGTACAGGCCGTCCTTTTCAGGTCCGGAGAGCTGATGATCCAAGTCAGTGTTTTTCAGGGGTAAAACCGGTTATTAGATTTGCTATATTACTCGTGGCCCTCTCGACGTTTTCTGAATACAGGTCGATACCGAGAAACTTCCTGCCAAGTGACAATGCTGCTATTCCCGTCGTTCCTCTGCCGCAGAATGGGTCAAGCACCCAGTCGCCTCTTTGCGTTGCAAAAAGGAGCACTCTCTTGACCAGCTCTTCTGGAAAGATTGCAAAGTGCTCATTGCCATAATGCGCTCTGGTCGCTATCTCCCAAACATTTGTAGGGTTCTTGCCTTGGGGGTTGCACACCGCAAAAATGGGGTAGTGGCTATGATCGCCTATCCTTCTCCGTGTCGCATGTCTTTTGAACTTGCGATAGCAAGTCGGACAAAACTTTTCAGGATCGTATCCGTACGCGCGGGCTATTTCTGACGTGGATGGAAGTTCTGATATCGGCGTTTTAGATGTAGCGTTGTGTATCATGTGAGCAATACGGTCAATCTCTCTTCTGTCAGGATTTATAGGCGCATATTGCACCATATGGTGAGGCGGAATCCTGTTTCTTCCCTCAACTGCCTCGTTTCCCTGCACCCTTACTGCATCAAGGTTTGAATATGGCCTGGGCCCTTTGGAGAAGTACAGCACATACTCGTATGCTTGGGAAAAATTGTCGCGTGAACTTGAGCTGACACTGTTTTTCTTGTACCAGACAATGTCTTCTCTGAACTTATAGCCTGCATCGACCAGCCGATCTACGAGTCTGTGTGGCACACGCAACTTTTCTTTGCGCCGGCGTGTATCGCCTATCACTATCCAGAGACTCCCGTCGTCCGTCAACACACTGCGGCATGCAGAAAATACACCTGTAAGAGCATCCAGATAGTCGCCAATTGAGTTCTCTCTGCCTATTTCCGACTTGTCTGGGCCATAGTGCCTGTGGCCAAAATACGGCGGCGAAGTTATGATGGCGCGGAACCGGCGTTGCTGGATGTTTCTTAGAATGCGGCAGGCATCACCCTGCACCACCTCAAACTCTCCGGCCAAGTTTCGCAATACAAACCGCCCACGCGCTCTTAACTTTAACTATGCAATACAGCCAACCTGATATGTCTGCGCTTGTATGTAATTTTGCAGAATCAGCTGTAACAATATATTTGGGCGCCAGAGGTAAATGCGTAAGAAAGGGCAGGTGGTCTAGCTCGGTTATGATACCTCGTTGACATCGAGGTGGTCGGGTGTTCAAATCACCCCCTGCCCACTATTTTCTAAAAGCCGACTTTTTGTATTCTCTTCAGTACGTTAAGCAGCTCGTTTATCTGATCCTCGTCTGACTTGTTATGATTCATGGGCTTGCGTGCGCGCGAAAATCCCCTTCGTCGTCACGACGCATGGCGTCTACATGTGTGAGGTCCTGCGGCGGAGAACCCTCGTGAAGCGGGTATGGGCAGCGCTGCTCGAGCGTGGGCACCTTGAGAGGGCCGCCGCCGTGCACGTGTTCTTCCCGGACGAGCAGACCGACATGGAGCAGTGCATGATGATCCGACCCCCCACGCTCGTCGCGCCGAACGGCATCGCGTACCCGGAGGGGGTGGAGTGGGACGGGGGAAGCGGTGGGTATCTCTTGTGGCTTGGGCGGTTCGACCCCACACCCAAGGGGCTGGACCTCCTCCTGCGGGCCATCGAACGCATCTCAGCCTCACAGCGTCCGCAACTGCGTCTTCACGGTCCCGACTGGCGCAACCACAAGCAGGGCGTTCGCGGTCTCGTCAGGGAGTTGGAGATTGAGCGTTGGGTCACGATCGCCGACCCCGTCTAGGGCGAGGACAAGTGGTAACTGATAAGCAGGGCAGGTGGCTGC
>CAZPIL010000026.1:0-10241 GCA_964586705.1 uncultured Nitrososphaera sp.
GCATGCGAGTAGAGTTATCGAAAGGATTGGCCACTATTTAACGGGCTGGAGCACCCTGAGGGGAGGGGTAACGGGCTCGCTCATTTCATCCCAAGGAAGGCTAAAGCCATAAGGGTTTTCACGCTCGCCGTTTGGATAAAACTTTATTAGAATACCACCTGCCGGCCAGTTACGTCACAGTTGCTTTCTACAAAGCTGTTGACATCCTCCCACCGCTAAAGCATGTGGGATTCCTCTGTGATCACATGGCTCCTGCCTGCCATCACCAGAGGTTTGGGGAGAGTCAACGTGCCCCCTGCCTTGGACAGTATGCCCAAGGCTCGTTGCATGATGTTCATGCTGCCGTTTACATCGGCATTGGTTTTCATTCCACAATTCTTGCAGTGGAATAACCCTTGTGTTTTCCTTGCGTTCTTGTCTCGTACGTGGCAGTTGTGGCATGTCTGTGAGGTCCAAGCCTCGCTTATCTCCATCACTTTGATACCTAGCCACTCTGCCTTGTAGCGGATGTACTGCACGAGTCTGTAGTACGGGAAGTTGTTTACAAGTCGGCGTATGCGCCTGCCGCCCTTGATTCTCTGTCGTATTCCTTTTAGCTTTCCTACGACTATAACGGCGTTTGTCCTCTTGGCTTCCTCGACTATCTCCTTGCTTATCCTGTGCAGTTCATGGTTGACCTGTTTGAACTCGCTGTCCTTCATCGACTTGATTTTGTAGAACGCCTTTTTCTGTCCGAGTTTGCGTCGCAGGTTAAAGTAGAAGCCGCGTATCCTTCTCAAATCCTGTCCGTAGAAGTTGGGCCGTGTGTTTGCAGTGTTCACGGTCACGGCGATGTTGTGCACTCCGAGGTCGATACCAAGAACGTTGGTAGGCTGTCGTGGGGGCGGCGTATCCTTCTCTATCGTGATGTAGATGTACCACTCGTCGTATTGTCGTACAGCCTTGGTTCCCCTCAGGGTGTACTGCGTCAGGTTGTATCTGCAATCTGTCTGTATCCGCAGGTTGATGCTCTTTGGATAGACGGGCACCTTCATCCAGTAGATGCAGGGGGAACTTGCTGTCCTTCTTGACATCTATCAGGTCTCGCCTCAGAATCAACGGGTATTCCTTCTTTGGATTCAGCTTGCCGCCATTCTTGACGACTTTATTCAGGAACCTATCTGCCTGCTGCTTTGTTGCGCTGTAGAGATCCACGTCCTTGACCCCATGCAGGTATGCCTGAAAGCGTCTATGCTCATCTTTGAGCAGCTGCAGCTTGGTCTTGCTGTCGTCTGTGACTTTGGCTTTGATGGTTATTTGCGTCAATTCGAGTCCTCGACTCAGATTTGCATTTGGCAGTATGGCATTTAATGTTTTAACGGCGATTCATCCCACGTCTAAAGAACGTGGGCTTTCTCGCTCCACCTGGTAATTATCGCAGCAAACACGCGGTTCGACAGAGATTTTAGTGGTGGACGAAACAAGCGGATAATAGTAGTCTGTAGGAGGTGTCTGATATGCAAGGCCCTTCAAAACAATTCGGCAATTGTCGAAGAGATTAATAATCTGGGCGCTCAAATCTAGCTCTCAGGCTCGTGATGCAATGGCATGCCCTGCAAAGACGCCTACACCATGCAACGAGAATTAATATCAATGTAAGTTCAAACTACTTTATGCAGGCAATCCACTCGGAAAGCTACGATCCAAGCCTTACCGAGCGCCTACTCTTCAGGGTCGCAAAAAAGTGGGTCGCAGGCTATTCCCAAGAAGATGCAGTAAAGGCCGCACTTGACGCCAACAACAGAGGTATGTCTGCAATAATCAATTTCCTAGGCGAGTATGCGCTTGAACAAGCAGATGTAGATGCCGCAGTGAACGAATATCTCTCCCTCATGGGTCTACTGAAGGAAAAGAATGTCAGAGGCAGCGTATCAGTTAAACCGACGCAGCTTGGGCTTTCCATCGACTATGATATGTGCCTGCAAAACTACAGGACACTTGCTACCAAAGCCGGCGAGCTTGGCCAGTTCCTGTGGCTTGACATGGAGTCAGTCAGCTTCACAGAAGATACCATAATGATATACCTGGAGCTGTTCAAGGATTACAAGCAGATAGGCGTTGCCATACAGGCGTATCTGAAGCGCAGCGCAAGTGATCTTTTGCATATCCTAGAGCACGGAGGCAAGGTGCGGCTGGTCAAGGGCGCTTACAACGAAAGCGAGGAACATGTATTTACATCAAAGGAAGAAGTAGACCAGAACTACCTGCATCTGCTAGAGATGATTGCAAAACCAGACAACCCGGGTAGCTTTTTTGCAGTAGCCACCCATGACTCCGACCTTGTGGAAAGGGCCGCCAAAATGGGCGGCAATTCAGAGTTCCAGATGCTCATGGGGATCCGCGACGAACTGAAATTCCAATTGGTGAAAAGGAACCTACGCGTTGCAGAATACATCCCCTATGGCAACCAGTGGCTCCCCTATTCGGTGCGCAGGATAAGAGAGCGCAAGCGAAACCTGCTCCTGCTCGCCCGCTCGATTGTACAGCAGTAGACCCGTACTGCATTTTTTAAAGAGGTTCTACAATCAAGAGATCGGCTTCCTTTCGAACTACGCGTACCTTCTCACCTTTCCCAATTTCAGTATCAACTGTCTTGGCCTTCCAGTATTCTCCCCCAACAACCACAAAGCCAGGCTTGGCACTTGAAATAGGGTCGGCCGTTACTCCTACATCACTCTGAAACTCAAACTCTACGGGTCTTTTCGTCTTTGCCTTCCACGCCTTGAATGTAATCAGGCCAAAAAATCCTCCAAACGGGGCGATAATTATAGCAGTCAACAGTGAAAGGTTCGACAGGTGATCTTCTGTTATCAACAATGGCTCCACAGGCTGTGTGATCATAAGCGTCGTCCCTATCAGGAGGACCACCATTCCTCCAATCCCAAGTACTCCAAACCCAGGCGAGTATAGCTCGTATGCAATAAGCCCCACCCCTATGGCAAGCAGAGCAAATGCGGCCCAATTGATGTCAAAGCCCTGCCCCACCAGTGCAAGGATTATCATGATTGCACCGGCAATCTCGCCTCCAAGGCCCGGGGATGTCAGTCCATAAATGAGTGCGAAAAAGCCGATGGTGAGCATTGTCGTAGAAAGAAGCGGATTTGCAAGGGCGTCGACCAGAGAAACCCTCAGGCTGGGCTCATGGACTATGATTCGGGCGTTGTCGGTATCCAGTACCTTTGGACCTTCAAGGGTATTTACAGTAGAGTTGTGGGCGTTTTGAAGCAGCCCCTCTGGATCGCTTGCTATTGCCTCGATGACATTATTTTCCAGCGCGTTTTCAGGAGTGAGGTTGTCATTGTCGGTTATGAATCTGGTCGCCTGCGTCGCATTTCTGTTATGCAGCTCTGCGAGAGTGACCACCTTTTCCGTTAATGCGTTGATTGTCTTTGTGTCGTTTACAGGCATGTCTCCGAGCACCGGCTGGGCAGAACCTATCGTGGTAAAGGGTGCCATTGCAGCATAGTCGGTTCCAAGTAGAATTATCGTCCCGGCAGACCATGCGCTCCTGCCCTGGGGATATACATAGCCCATGACCGGGACGTCTGAGGCCTGCATGCTCTCTATGATGCGAAGCGTTGCATCGACAGAGCCACCAGGCGTATCAAGCGCAACTATGATGGCAGAAAATTCACCGGGATTGTCCGATACACGATTTACGGCAGACGCAACGTGCTCTGAAGTACCAGATGAGATAAAGTCTTTGACATCTACCCACAGAACCTGATCTTGGCTGTCAGCCGCTTGCCCGTGTGCTGCAGGCAAAGCGCGCTCTGCTGTTCCTGCAGACAGAGAGTCACCAGGCAGAAAAGAAGGCGCAACAACAATGACTTGGATCAGCGAAATAGCCAGTGCAATCTGCAGCATCTTTTTGCGCCGTGCAGGCAGATTCTTACTACTATAGCTCGGATTCATTTGACAGGCTAGAGCTCGTTTTCACCTCTAGTCCCTTGTCCTTCTTCGCGCCCTTCCCGGTGCCATCTACTTCTTCGAGTTTCACTGGCCCTTTCACTAACTATTGACCCGAGTTCCCTCCTTACGACATCTCTTATATTCTTCTCATCCACCTGTTCGGCCACAGGAGTCCTTTCCTTGACTATGCCAAGTATTGATCCCAAGTCTTGCTGGTCACCTCCTCCACCTGTTACCACTATCATATTCTTTTCCCGTGCAACCTCGGCCCACGTCTGGAGCTCTCTTAGCCTCATGGCCGCCATGTTTTTCGTGTAAAACACTGCTGCCTCTGACATCTTTGTTGCAGCGATAAGCTCTCCTTCCGCAATGATGATCCTGCCCCTCTTTTCTCTTTCAGCTTCGGCCTGCTTTGCTATGGCCCTGTGCATGTTTTCTGGCAGCGAAACATCCCTTATTGCGACAGAACTGACCTTCACACCCCAAGGATCGGTTGCCACGTCCAGAATCTCCTGCATTCTCCTGTTCAGCTCATCCCTCTTTGAGAGAATGTCATCAAAGCTGGTTTGCCCTATGAGGTCTCTGAGCGTGGTCTGGGCAAGCATGCTTGATGCCATCAGATAGTTGTCAACTTTGACGACAGCATTACTGGGGTCGCTTACGCGCAGATATACCACGGCGTCAACGTCAACTGTTACGTTATCAAGAGTGATTATCTTTTGTTTTGGAACATCAAGAGTGACTACTCGAAGATCGACCTTGACAGCCTTGTCTATGAAAGGAATCAGTATTATCAGGCCAGGTCCCTTTGCGCCAATAAGCCTGCCTAGCCTAAAGACTATGGCCCTTTCGTATTCTCGTATAATCCTAATAGCTGAGGCCAGAATGGCCAAGAATATGATGACAACTATGGCTATTCCAATCATCTCTCCAAGAGCTAGCTGGAGTAGCAGTTGGGATATTTCCATACTCTATATGGTCGTTTCAGGTATTTAATATTGAAAGGAACGTTTCTGCCACAGCGATGACTCTTTCTTTTTTAAGCATGCATGGCTGTAGTTGGCATGGAAAAGGAACAGAAACTCTTTCAAGGCATTGTGAAAAAGCTTTCAAGGCTAAAGGGGGTGAAGACTGGCAGGATGATGTCTGCCCCGGGAATCACTTTCAATGGGAAGGTGTTTGTGTTCTATTGGAAAAAAGAGATGATCTTCCGTCTAGGCAAGGACTTTGACGCAAGCGCTTTTGGTCTCAAGGACTGGCACTTGCTCAACCCATTCAAGAACAGACCTCCGATGACAGGCTGGTTCTGTGTTCCCTATTCTGAAAGCAGGCACTGGGAAGAACTGGCAAGACGTGCCATTGCCGCCACACGATAGAGTCACGGCATCTGTATACGTATTCATAGTTCTCGGTCGGAAAGTTTAGTCCTATGTGTTACTACACATCTCGCCTTTCTCGTGTCCTAATATCGGACTAAATCAGATGGAAAAGAAAAGATTCTATATTAAAAAATAAGAACATTGTTTCCGCCCATTAAAATACAACAAGTTCAATCAATCAGGGTACTAGGCACCGCCAGTCGTCTAGTTGCCAGCTATGAGATACCCCTGCCGAATCAAATTGCCGGCTGTTCCCAGTTACCAATGGTAGGGGTATTTCTTTACATCGAAGCTGTAGACATCATTATGCATTATCAGTTAATATGTCGTTTATCCTCTTGACCAGATCTTTCATCAGGATTGGCTTTTTGACGATATACTTTCGATCCTGCTCGGGCATCAAATTTTCCAGCTCTCCTTCGTGAATTTCAAACGCCGAAATAAAGCAAACCTTGAACTTTTCATCCTGCCTTCTAGCTGCCTTGCAAAGATCAAAGCCATTCATCTTGGGCATTCTCACGTCCAGCAAAAGCATGTCGTAACAACCGGGCTTGAAGCAGGCCAGTGCTTCCAGCGGGTCAGTAAATACGTCGACGCTGAACCCCCCGCGCTTGAGACCTGATTTTAATATCGTAGATATGTCCTCGTCGTCGTCTACTACCATTATCTTCTTGTGACTCAGCGAGTTGCCGCCTGTGCCTTTTTCACCTGCAAATCGAACCCTTGCAAATAGCGGCTTTAACGTCGGCAAATGTAGGCTGCTTACACTGGCTACCGCAGGATAAAAATCTTGCATCACAAGTTCGCTTTTGTTGCGTGGTCGCAAGGTGACTGCGTTCTTACGCGCTTCTTCTTTCTTTAATCTTTTTCCCTTTCATTTGGAATTGCGCGTTTAGCATCCTCTTTCAATGGCAAAGTAAATGTAAAAGTGGCACCCCTTCCACCAGGATTGTTCTCGGCCCAAATCTTTCCTCCATGCGCCTCCAAAATATTCTTGGAAATGAACAGCCCCAATCCTGTCCCCTGATCAGAATTTGTCGTAAATTTAGTGAAGAGTTTTGGCATTATTTCAGGGTCTATGCCTTCGCCTGTATCTTTGATGCTTATTGATACATGTCCGTCTTGTTTTTCAAGTCTTACTGTGATAACACCTTTTTTCGTAAACTTGATTGCATTTCTGATCAGATTGGACAGTACTTCAAAAAGCCGTGCCTTATCAGCCTCTACTACAACGGGCTCTTGAACTGCCGCGTCGTCAAATACCAGCTCTAGGTCTTGTCCATCATCTATAAATGATTTCGTATCCTCAATGACTTTCAGTATCTTTTCCTTAAGGTCAACGTGCTCCTTTTGTAGTTTTATCGTGTTACTTTCTATCCGTGATACTTCGAGAATATCTGAAGCCAGTCTGGTCAGCCTCTTGGCATTTCGGGCAAACATCTCTATCTCGGGTTTTTCAATCTTGATTGCATCAACGCCATCACGCAGCTCTCCCTCTAATTGTTCTGCAATACCAAGCAATGGCTGGACAGGTGTCCTCAGTTCATGCGCGGCGACATTGATGAACTCTTGCTGCATCTTTTCCTGTGCCAACAGTCGCTCGTTAGCAATTTGAAGGGACGTGAGTGCCTCCTGGAGGTCCCTAGTCTTTCTCTTCACGACCGCATTCAACTGCTTGTTCCAAGAAAGCACCCAAATGCCCATGACTACTGCGATTACGCCAATTGCCAGAATTATAAAGGTGCTAAAGTTCCTCTGCTGGTCGATAAGGAAAAGGACGTTTTCTGCAAACGTGTGTTGTGTAACTACATACAGTACTCCCACGTCCTTGCCTTCAATGTTAACAGTATTGTAAGCCAAAGTTCCCGAGTTTCCCTGAATAGATAGATCTTCTACCCCTGAACCTCCAGAAAGCGAACGCACAAGAAACTCGTTGAATAATCCCTTTGTTTCCTCGGGCAAACGTGACTGGAATGGATCGTCAAAAATATTCATTCCAATTATCGATAGGTTATCAGAGTACAGGACCGTGCCATCTCTATCCAGCATGCCGATGCTGCTTTCAAAGGTTGGAGATATTTGGCTCTCAAGATAGCTGCCTAGCATTTCGAGGCTGATGCCGGCAGCAACTATGCCCTTGAATTGGCCGTCAGAGTCAAATATTGGATGCGAAGCATAGAGTCTCGGAACATTGTCGTTGGACAATACAACAGTGCTATAGTATACTGAACGTGTATCTCTGGCTTCAGTAAAATATTCTCTCTGGCTCAAGTCTACGTCACGATATTGCCCAGAGAGCTCGGGCGTGATGCCGGTGAACCAGACCATCCTGCCGTCCTCGTCTATCCACATGTAAAATTCGGTCAAGTCATTGGTCGCATCCTGTGCATTGCTCAGTATGCCCTTGGCGCTTTCCACCCGGGCAGAATCATAGAGAATGGAACGATCTGATAGGACCCGCAAGTTGTTGTTCATAGCCTCTAACTTGCTCTCCAGGGTATTCAATAGGCTATGAGCCCTTAGCTCGGTGTTTGAGTGTATGTCAGAAATGGCAGAATTTCTTATTTCATTTGTAACGGAAACCGAATATTGATAACTTGCGATGGCCAGAGTTAATGCAACTCCGCCTATCAGGGCGAGAATTCCAAGATCACGTCTGGGCATATCCAAATGCAACAGATTGAAGACTCACATCTATCAGATAAATATGCTGAGAGAAATGCTAGAACAAACTTCTAATCCTGACAAGAACGGCTGGTCATCGCTATATGCCCGACGTCAAAAACTCGAAGTGAAGTGAGCTTGCCTACTCGACCACTATGTTTCCTGTCATTACAGGATGGATCTTGCAGTAATAGTCTAACGTGCCTACTTGCTCAAACTTGAAGCGAAATTCCTCGTCAGGCTCCATCAATCCAGAGTCAAAGGTTCCTGCAGGCTCTACTGCGGTCACAGTATGAGCCGATGAGTCGACATTAATCCACACTACAGTTGTGCTGACCTCGACAAAAATCGTTTCAGGCTCGAACGTTGCGTCGTCAGGCGTTGTGCCCTCATTGATTATCTCTACTGTCGCAGTCTCTGGAATGTACAGACCTGCAACGACAACGATTGCTGCAAGCGCGGCTGCTACCATCATCGCGGACACAGATACCCACTTGTTCTTTAACGCACGCCATGGTTTTAGAGTCATGTCATATCATACAATATCCTTAGATGACAGTTACTTCACTATTGTCTGACTCTGCTCCCGCAAAAACTGCGTCAGGTAGTGTGGACCTCCGGTACCCCTGCCGGTGTTGCCAGAATCCTTCCATCCTCCAAACGGCTGGCAGCCCACCATGGCACCTGTTGTTGCGCTTGCATGCCTGTTGACGTAGACTATGCCGGCCTCTATGTAGTCCAAGAACTTCTTTATCTCGCCGTTGTCGCCGGAGAATATTCCTGCGGTCAACCCGTAATCAACATCGTTTGCCAACTTCAAAGCCTCATCGAATTTGTCATAGTCTGCGACGCATAGAATGGGTACGAACAGTTCTTCCTTGAACAGCCGGTGATTCTTTGGAAGGCCCGCCACTATCGTAGGCTCGACGTAGTAGCCGTGCTTCAGCTCGCCTTCCCTTCGCACATACCCGCCTGTCAGCACCTTGCCATCTCTGTTTGCTAGCCGGGTGTACTGTTGGAACTTTTTGTAGGCACTGTCATTCACAAGCGGCCCCATAAACGTATTAGGTTCAAGCGGATTTCCTACCGGCAAGTTCTTTGTCTTTTCTACAAGCTTGTGCAGAAACTCGTCTTTGACTCCTTTATGCACGAGAACGCGCGAGCAAGCGCTGCACTTTTGCCCCGAATAACCAAATGCGGCCTTCATCACGCCTTCAACTGCCTTGTTTATGTCTGCAGTATCTGTTACAATTGCAGGATTCTTGCCGCCAAGTTCTGCTATGAGTGGCCGCGGCCTTTCCTTACTGAACTGCTTTGACATGGAATAGCCCACTTCCCGTGAGCCTGTAAAGACTATGCCAGAGACATCCTCGTTTGACACAAGCTCTCCGCCTACCTTGCTGCCAGAACCAAAGACTATATTGAGCGCTCCGGCCGGCACGCCTGCCTGAAAGAATATGTCTGCAATCTTGAACGCTATTATTGGCGCGTCACTTGAAGGCTTTAGAACTACTGTATTGCCGGTTATGAGCGCCCCCGTAGTCATACCAGTCAGGATGGCGGCAGGAAAATTGAACGGCGCTATGACTCCCCAGACACCATAGGGTTTCATTACACTCTTGCTCGTTTCATTTGGCTGCGCGCTTTTCATAGGCGTCTCGTAGCCATTGTTGCGCTCCATCTCCTCAGCATAGTATCGCACAAAGTCGATAGCCTCATCCACGTCGCCTATGGCCTCAAAGCGGTTCTTACCATTTTCGTACGAGACCCAGGCGGCAAGCTCGAACTTTTTCCTGCTCATCAGGTCTGCAGCCGAGCGAAAGATGCGCACGCGCTCTTGCCAGTCAGTCCTGCCCCATTCCTCAAACGCCTTTTTGGCAGACGATATGGCAAGCTTGGTGTGCTTTGCAGATCCGGCTGGAAAGTGTCCGAGCACAAGCCGGGTATTGATAGGAGATAGACGGGAAAAGTTCTTAGCGGTCCGGACCTCCTTTCCGCCGATAATCATAGGATACTTGCGGCCAAAGTCTGGCCTCACCTGTTCAAGTGCCTTTTCATACCTATCGTGAAACTGACCTTCGGCCTTTTCGGTCATAAAATAGCGAAGCGTGTGCTCATTCTCAAACATCTGCAGGTACATGAGTAGCCGATCCTTAAAAATCCAGGCTCTTGTGCACATGGACACCTTTCTCGTCAACTACCACGCTTTGAAGGGCATGGCTTGAAACTCGGGTAGCTTTCACTCTC
>CAZPIL010000027.1:0-3723 GCA_964586705.1 uncultured Nitrososphaera sp.
CGTCTGCCATCCCGGCAGACCTTGACTCCATGGCAAGTCCCTTTCCGAGGCCCTGCGCAAGGCCTGTCACCCCGCCCATGGCGGCGCCCTTTGCGCCAATGTGCAGCCTTTGCATCGCCGTAAGGGGAGAAGGCTCTGGAGTAAATACAGACGAGCCAGGCTGGATTGCAAAGGCCGGCAGCCTGCTTTCCTTTGCCGATACCTTGGGGACCGCATCTTCGATGGTTGAAACATCTGTCCTGTATGACGGCGGCGTCTCTACCACCGGCTTTGAGGTGGCAGACAGTATGGGCTCTGGCTTTATTGAAGGTGCACTATCTGACGCTGGACCTGTCGCTACCGGCGCATGCCCTGATGGGGGCAGAGTCCTCATCGCCCTGTCTTCTCTTGCAGCCACTATTTCCGGCGCAAGACTCTGCCTAGTGCTTCTTACAACGCCCAAACTCCTGCCGCCTATGCCATGCATGGCGTTCTGTGCTATCCTGGAGCCAAGCCCTGCCGTTGCCCCTCTTCCTATCCATGCACCGCCCATGCCCATGCCCATGCCGCTTGCTGCCTGGCCGCCATACCCAAGCGCTCCGGCCGCGCCCCTTGCAGTGCCCATTACAGCTGAACCTCCTGCCACTGCCCCGGCCATAAGCGACGAGGTGACCATGCCTGTTATGCTCGACACGACAGAGCCTAGCATCGGCGAGAGCATCACCGGCATAAAGACTGCGAGCATCACAACAGCCGCGGCAGCTACAAACGCCTGCAGGTTCTCCACCAGACCGTCCTTTGACAGCGTGTCCAGGTACGCCGTGCCGGCCACGACCACTATGGCCGATACTGTAGTCGCGACCACCAGTCCGTAGAGGGTCTCAAGCAGCCTGTCAGCCGGCTTGCGCACCCACGGCACCAGCTTGATCGCAAGTATCATGGGCAGCCCCACGATTATGGCAGCCGTGAGCACTATGCGTATGGTGCCTACGATGAACATCATGAGAAATGTGAGCGCTGCAAGAAACGCCCGGAATACTGCAGTCATCATGTCATGGAATAGCTGTGTCAGCCCGCTCTGGTCGCCGACCAGCGCCTTGCTGGTTCCTTCAAGCAGCTTGCCCGTGTCAAACTCGGTATTTATGCCTCCGAGCTTGACGAACAGGTCCTTGGCCCTTGCCGCAGCATTTTCCGGAGTCGGGTTTGATGGATTCAGGATGTAGATGTTCAGGTACTCGACTCCGGTGGCAACACCGTCCCACAGCATAGGAAACACCGTAAGGAAAAGCGAGTAGACAAGGGTGTTTGCAACAAGCTCGATTGCCTGGCCCTTTTTCTGCACACCAAACTCTTCTCCAAGAAACAGGATTATCCCAAAGATGAAGGCGCCGGCCATGACAAAGATTGCAATCAGGCGAAGGTTGTGGTAGGTCTCTATCATGCCCAACTTTTGACTTGCCAGAGAAGCTTCATAGTCAGCCAGAGTAGCGTCAGGCTTGTCTACAAACCTGGGCATCTTTACCATGAGCTCGAAAAAAGACCTGTCGGCGCTTCCTATAACCCAGGTGTTTACTATGGCTACCAGCGCTACGAGTATTACTACAATTATTACGGGCGTGATAAAGTCTACCATGGTGCTCTGTCAGTGCTCAACGAGGCAAGGAGGACATGTCCTTTTAAGACGAACCTGAGAGCGAGAAAATTCAGGGGCGCAAGGCAATCAGCTCCTGAAAAGCTAACGAAATTGTGCGGCAGTGACATGAATAGCAAAGAAAGGTGACTATCTAAAGCTCCTAAACGGCTTGTTAAAAAGAGAAAGAATGGAAGAAAGGGAGAAAAGCAGAACCATCTTTCTTTGAGCCCCTTGCAGTTGCCGTGTGCAGGTTTGCATTTTGATGCCTGCCAGAATCGACCCGTGACTATAGTGCGCAAAACATCATGGCAAACTGGCATACGCTTTGTGGTTCCCTTCTGCAGGCTCTCAATCGCGTTCCTTAACTAGGATAGAATGCATCGGCTTAAGATATGCATGCATTTGTTTTCATCGAGTGTGCAGTAGGGCTTGAATCCGCCGTTAAGGCAACACTACAGCAGCTGCAGAATGTGATCGACGTTTATGCCGTGAGCGGCGGAATCTACGACCTAGTGGTAAAGGTGGAGGGTCAAGACGAAAACCAGTTGAGAAAAGTGCTTGAGGAAATAAAACGCGTCCAAGGCGTGACATCAACTCTGACAAGTGTAATATACAACAAGTTTGAAATTATATAATTTCTATACTGAAAGTAACGGCGTACCTTTTTTAAATTATGAATTCCCGGGTTCAATTATGGGAAAGGCACAAACACTAGTTATAGTGGCCGCAATAGCCGTTGGAGGCGCTATAGCCGCTTCGCTTTTCGTCCTTTACCCAGACGAGATGGTTGGAGGAACCAACCTGGACCCTGGTAATGAGGCGGGCGAATTTTCACAGCCCTACATGGATGAAAGCGGAGATACTATGAGCGGCGCACCGCAGGTACCGGAGCCATAGTCCAACGTTCATTTCTTTTTTTCAAGATCCACTGTCCAGATACCTATGAGCACAGAGTGAGTGAGCAGCCTAGTCTGTGCTATACCGAATTCTGAGCTATCATCGTGTGCACAGAGGGATTGATTGCCGTCAATCTATATCTAAAGCAGCAGGGGACCTGTTGCGGCCTGCGCATGACCATGGCACCAATGCGTGGACGATCGGTCTCTCTGCTTCTGGCATAGCCTTCAAACTATGCCATTGCGGTGGCGCGGGCCGCTTGCAAATCTTACGTGGTTCTGGTTACCTATCCTTTCTATTCTGACCAGCTCTTCTCGTTCAAGGCGCCGGGCAAGACGCCAAGAGCTGCTTGTTGGCATGTCGAACCTGCCTCTTATCTCTGACAGCGTCACGCCGCCACTCTCGAAAATGTATCTGAGAACCTGCTTGTCGCTTTCTCTGAGATGCTGTTTTTCAGAGAGTATCTGTTCCAGCGTGCTGGTACTGGAATTGACAGCTGCGGCGCGCCTGAGAAACTTGGGAGCTTGTAGTACGACTGCTACTGCCCCTACTGCAATTATGCCTAGAACAATGATTACCCTGTCAATGCGGCTTGAAGCCTCTGCCATTGACTGGGTAGCCAGTCCGAATGCTTCATCATACTGGCCTGAATCATACCTGTTTGTTATCTGGACAAGTCCTTCTTCTGCGTGCTGCGAATTCAGTCCAAGGCTGCTGAGAAGGCGAAAAGAATCTTTGGCTTCGGCCAGAGCTTCGCCGGCAGCTAGGGCCGCGTCATTTGTAGCATGTGCATTGTCAGTGGCCCTGCCTGCAAGGTATTCTGCAAATGAATACCTGCCGTTGTCAAAGGCCCGCTGGGCTTCAAGCAGCATATTCTCAGACTTTGTCAGTATTATTCCCTCTTGCTTGTAGTCTGCAATGACCCTTCTTCCATCTGCCATTGCCTGCTGTGCCTCCTCGTACCCACGGGGTTCCGAAGCTGCAGAGCTCCCAACTATTTCTATTGTTTCAGCTTCTCCGGTCACAGGTATCCTCAATGTTCTTTCATCCTGTGTAGACAAGAGCTCTTCGGCATCGCCCTTTTGCCCGTCAACCTTTACGCTGAATGGAACATCCTCGCCTTCCTTTTGCGAATCGATGAGCTGTCTATCTAAAGAGACTTCTAGTGGGTAATGCTCCTTGCCTACCTTGTTATCCAGAACCATTGTCAGTTT
>CAZPIL010000027.1:3823-10137 GCA_964586705.1 uncultured Nitrososphaera sp.
CTTCTAGTGGGTAATGCTCCTTGCCTACCTTGTTATCCAGAACCATTGTCAGTTTAGCCTCTTCTGGATCTATCTCTGCGCTGGCGATCCTCACGCCGGCGGCGACATTACTTTCTATGCCCGAACCCTGGTCATTGACGTCAATTTTTAGACTGCTGGGGCCAGAAAATTGTTCTTCAACCACGATTCTTCCGGTATGCCCGCTTGCCCTGTCAAAGTAGTCGTGGGTGCCCAGTTGCTCTTTTAAAAAGGCATGGCCGTGAGCTTCGTGACGTTCAAGGAGGCCTGAATCAAAGAGGTTCGTCTCATCCTCGGGAACACCGCTCTTTATCATGTGAATGTGGTTATCGACATTCTTCCACACCACAATGGATCCAGATTTGATGACCAGCTCTTCAGGCGAAAAGCCGTTTCCTGTAATCTCGACATAACAAACGTCTGCGGCGCATCTTTCCATGCTACTCATCTGGGCATGCGCATGCCCTCCGTTTGCCAACAGCGCTGCAATGGCAGCCGCTGCGAACAAGCATTCTCTACACGAGTGATGCACATTCATGCATTATGAGCAGCTAAAATGTTATTTAATTTCCTCGCATCAATCTTGCCGTATTGTAAGAAAAAGCTTGAAAAAAGAAATGACAGGAGGTGCGAACTCAGTTCACTATGAACGAAGTTCTGGCGATATCTTCCCTGCCAAATGCCTCCATGTCGTATTCTCCACCTTCGACTTCGGGTATGGTTATTGTGGCAGAGAACTCACCGGAAGAATCCGCTACAACCAAGTCAGGCTCGGTTTCTACCACCTGGTTGTCGATAAAGACCACTATGGCGTCATTTGATGCAAAACCGGCACCTTCTACTACAACCTGTTCGCCCACACTGCCAGAGTCGGGCAGCGCTTGCAGAGATGCTTCACCGTCAATTACCGGTTCTTGTTCATTGGGAATAGGCTCTTGTTCGTCAGGCTGTGTGTCCGGTAATGCAGGAGTTCCTCCGGGGTTCTCGCCGGGTATGTCTGTTCCCGGTTCGACAAAACCGTCTTCTCCTTCCATGCTGCTAATAGCAACGACAGCTACGGCCCCCACTCCTACAGCTGCAGCAATTACAATTCCTATAGCTACATATTTTTTGCCTGCTTTATTGCTCATAGGGAGATATTACTTTAAAATATGCATTAAGGCATGCGGTGGATAGATCTTTTCAGAGGATCTTTGTGCTCAAAAATCTACCGGAATGCAGTATTCTCACTTTCCGGATGCCGGCCAAGGACACGCCTAAACGAGCTCACACGCTCATTGGAAGTACGAGGCAGCCATCCTGCGCTTACCTTCGACCTTGAAGAGAAAATCAAAACAGTGCTTAGCTGACAAAGGATCTGGCAGCATATTGCATTGAGACGTAGATGTGACTACTTGAGCAATAACCACAGAGAAAATACCAATGCAATTGTATTAATCGGTGTGAGCAAGAACAGGTTATTTACAAGCTCATCCGTGAACAATTTTCTTCGCTTTAATAGCGACATCGATTGCGAGTCTCGCATCAATATTTCTTTAGAGCAATAATTAAAAAGACTTTTGACGTCTGCCGGATGCACCTTATATTATAAACAATACCGGAACAGCCGGGGCGAACCCTGACAGCAGTGGAAGTCCGGGAACCAGCCATGTTTCCTCTTTTCCTGTATAGTAAGGATCGTTGTCATAATCATGCCGCGTGCTGCGGGCGTACTTGAAGGCATGCCTGCACGTGTATCCGCTGCCATAATAGCAGAAAAGCACGAGATGAAGCCGGTGCAAGAAAGGCCCGCCGGCTCTGTCCCTGTACCGCACGTTGTTGCGTACGTTTCTAGCGACAAAGAATGCAAGCACTATGGCCATTGCAGACGCAAAGTAGAGGATTATCTCTATGGGTTGCGATACAAGCATTATGACGCCCAGCATGGCCGGGATTGAAAGTGCGTCGCCTGACGCAAGCAGGCCAAGTCGATGGAGTAAAACCACTATGCTGGACAGAAATGTCACCGCGAGGACGGATCCAGTGGACTGCTTCATGGCTTCCGTGGCAGACCGGTATGCGGCTTGGGGACTGGATGAAACGGCCAAGTCTGCGAGAACGACAGCGCCGTTAATGCAGGCTGCAATGCCATAGCATACAAGGATCCAGCGAAGGTCCACCGATCGTCGCTTCCAGTCTGATAGGCCAAGGAAGGTGGCTGCTGTTCCCAATGCGGCGAGGGCTACCAGCTCCATGCAGACGTGATGCCTTGGCTGCTTTTAAGGAGGAATTGTAGGGGGCATTGACCGCCACTGCAGCCACCCTCCCCCTCCCCTCTGGGTGCTCCTATCTTTATCTGCTAGAAAAACAATGGATAGATGGATAGATGGTAGATATGCACGAATTTCTCGGCCCCCTCGGACAGTCATATAGGGATTGCAAGTATTGCGGGCTTCGAAAGTCCCTGATATGCGTCAGGTGTGGCTTTTGCTTTTCCTGTCACCCGATCACCGAGAGGAGCCGTACTCCTGCCACGGCTTGAAAAGAAAGGCCTGCTGCCTGCAAAGAGCCGGTTGGAACAGCATCTGATCTTGTGTGTTCCTTGGTGGATCAAATACGACACCTTGCAGCGACAGATGGCTGGCTGCCTGAACGTAACAACGCACAAGCTGGTTACGTCGACTTTTGCTGCCCGCTATTTGTCTGCCCGGAGCGAACCACCTTATCCTGATGCCACACAAGCTCGTGCTCGCGTCGTTCCTTTTCTGTATTGTAGCATAGCATGCAGTAGTGGCATTTTAGCGGAGGCCTTGGCCTCTCCCTTCTGGCACGCCGTCTCTTGGGTATCTGAATAGATCCAAACACACCTTCTATGTCAAATGGAGGGAGGTCAGGGTTTTTCCCGTTATATTCAACAAGCTTGATGCTTCCGTTTTTTACGCCGACCCAGTGCTCCAGCAGGAACTGCCAGTCGTACTTTATGTCGCTGAGATATTCTGACTCGTCAACCAGCTTGGTGTATTTTACGGAAGGATTTGAAGCGACCCTAAAGTCGGGCTCGTTTGCAAGCCGGACCGCAAATTCCTTTCCGCGGTCGTCCGACCACAGCTGAACCTTGCGGGCATCGGGTCCTTCCAACGCTATTTATAGCACCGACTTCCCCTTAAAGAGCTTTTTTTATGTGACTTGCCGGAGAAGGGGTCTGCTAGCACAGCTTTGTTGGCGCTATCGTGGGCGGCCATGACATGCTTTCCTGTGGCCGTCTAGCAGGACTTTCAGCAGGCTCTGTCTTTCGACATCAATATCTGCACTTGTTTTCCCGATCTCTTTTTTCAGAGCGATACAGAGGCGGCATGTCTTGAAGGCCTTTTTTTCCTTTTTCACCTTACGGCCGACCGCTCCCCTTCTGTGGCTTTCCGTAAAGCTTCTTGTACTCATATATAGTCAGCCTGACTGCGTGGCTCAGAGAAGCGGCCTTGCCGGAACACTTCATCTGCTTCAAAAACTCGTAGTTATCCTCGTTTATAGTAAGGTTGATTCTGGGCATAAGCTATACACAATTCTGCACATTTGCTACACCATATAAAGATTGTGTATAAAAACGCCTTTATGATGTGTTGATACACAAATATACACAAATAAATGAAAAGAATGCAGATAACGCTGGACGACGAACTCTATGGCTGGGTCACAAAAGAGATCAAAAAGCTGAGATTTGGAAGCTACTCGCATGCGATAAACTATGCGCTGAAGCAATTAAAAGAAGCAGAGACAGCCAAAGACGGCAAGTAGCATTTGCATTATCGCATGTGCCCTTATGCACATGTTGACTAACGCAGGACAAGCACGATCCTCTAAGGGGCTTTAAAAAATGGTTCAAGCCCTTGGCTATCTGTGACAAGGGAAGGTACTGCATCAGCACGAGCGTCGACAAAGACGGACTGGTACGAGCTCAGACCGTTTTTTGAGCAGGTCGATAACAAATATGCAGACATGTACGAAGCCGTCAAGAGAGTAAGGGAATTTTCATTTTTCCTGTTCCGGACCGCAGACGGGCTGATGCGGCTCTTCATGCACGTGCCAGACGCTAGCGACGCCAAGGTGATACAGGGCGCGCTAAAGAACGCGCTCTTGGAACATACAGGGCCAAAAGAGTTCTCTGCGACTGTTGTCGTTTCCCTGAAAATGAGAAGGCATTATGCCATACCGGTTGCGCGTGAGCCGAGTCCACCCATGCTGTATGCTGTTATCGAAAAGATGGACAGGCCATGCTTTATCGCGGTGAGCGCGAAATACTCTGACGAGTCGTACAAGATATCGCAATTTGTAGAAAAGAGCATGTACGACAGGCCGTCTGTATGGCGTGGCGTCCTTGGCATGCTTGTCTCTGGCGCCGGCGCCGGTCCGGAGAATTCCAAGAAGCGAATAGCGCCGCAGAAGTTGATGATAGCCGAACTTGCAAAGGAAAAGCAAAAGTTGCGGCACTTTCACTGCACCATTGCAATCGGCTGCAGGGACCTCGGTACCGCCAGGTCCATAATGAAGGTGCTCTCTGAAAGAGACGGCCTTGCGATAGCGTCGATAAAGAGAGACCACACGTACAAGAATAAAGTGAAAAAGCCCTTGGTATTTGCAAGCCATTTCTGCGTCCTTTCTGACATAGAGCTTGCCAACATTATCGCACTGCCTGACAACCCTCGCAACCTCAAGTTCAACATCAGCAGAAGGGAGACTTTTACCAGCGGGCCGAGCCAGAAAGACCTGGCATAGTGAAAGCACAGATTTGAGCGACCACATTCTGTCTTTGCCAAGAGCCGACCTGCGCATTCCAGCTGGACGATGACGTCAGGGTGTCAATAAGCCAGCTTGACGTGGCAGTGGAGGGGTATTCTTGCGTGCGGTCAAAGCCTCATTCCTTGTGCAGGTGACAAATGCCGGGCCAAGGGATGAAACATTCCAGCTGAACTTCTGGTACTTTGACCAGTCCGGCAGAAGGGCATATGAATCACCGCGGGACGTCGATATAGGACCCTTTGAGACAAAGGAATTCTTGGTACAGGTGCCGTTCAGCTCTGCCGGTATGTTTTCAGTCATAGCTGAAGCCCGGTCGTTGCCGGAAGGCGAGCTTCTGGGCGGGGCTCAATTCACTGTCAACGTTTCATTGCTGTCGATATACTCTGGCGTGCTCTTGGCTGCTGCCGCAGCAGTACTTGCCGCATCGGTCATCGCCACGATAATATTCCTTAACCAGAGAAGGTTCCCGGAAAGACACTAAAAGCCACTCGTTCTTTTTGTCATATAACTGGAAACCTTGGTAGCCGCCCAAGATGATAAATGTCCAAGGAGAATATTTATCTAGCAATCTGCATTTAATTTCTATATCTCGCGAAAACTTGGGCTGCCTGTTCCAATAAGAGATGTCTTGATTGTAGTCGCAGCGGTTGCAGTTGTATGGCTTGCCCTCCGGCTGGCATTTGACGTCGATAACCCGTTTTACGTTGTTTCTAGTGGCAGCATGGTCCCGGCCTTGGATGTCAACGATGTAATTGTGGTAAGGGATGGCAGTTCATGGGATGGGCTCGAGGTTGGCGATGTCATAGTATTTACCCTGCCAGAGGGCAAGGACAGGGTCATTGTTCACCGCATAGTAGAGATAGACGATACCGGCGATGATGGACGCATCGTTACGACCAAGGGTGATGCAAACCCGAGTTCTATTGCAGGTGTTGACCATCCAATCATGGAAGAGAATTATGTAGGCGAGGTAGTACATGTTGTTGCAGGGGCCGGCGCCGTGACAGCTGTTCTCAGTCCACCTGTCAACTATGTAATAATTGTAGCCATACTGGCTGCCTTGTTCTTTGGCAGAAGAGTAAGAAAAGACGGAGATTCAAGTGCGCCATCAGAATGAACCACACATGCAACCAGACATGGTGTGGAATCCTGTTCTGCAGGGTAAAGATTTACTTGGTGAGTCAAGCAGACGGACGGACGGACGGGTCGCATGTAATGGAAACTGCTCCGCTGTATTTGACCTGTGTTCAATAGATGGAAATATTGTGCGCTTGAGCTAGGTAGAGCCTTGATGGGAAGGAAAAGGCATGTCCCCCGTCTTGGTAGACGAATAAGGGACATGCGATTCAGTTACATACAATGTATCTGATTTAAAATGCCCCTGCCGCCGGCAATTTGATGATAAAGACGGCAGGGGCGGGTCATAGCTGGTACCAGAGCGTACCGGGGGCGGGTTAGCTAGGTATTAACAGTCATCTGTAACGATTGTATTTTAGTACATTGAAACAATGTTCTTGCCTAAA
>CAZPIL010000028.1:0-10093 GCA_964586705.1 uncultured Nitrososphaera sp.
CGCTTAAAAGAGAAAGGATTGCATTTTTTGCGGGGTCTGTGAACTCCTTTGGACGAGCACTAAAATCCTATTAAGGTATAATAGTAGGGCGGCTAGAAAACTGCTTGCGCGGACGTGGCAGAGTGGTCTCTCACGCGAGACACAATAATGCGTCGGCCTTGAGTCGCAAGTCATCGCCGGACAGCCGATTCGCCCTCGGGCGAGCAGGAGTTCAAATCTCCTCGTCCGCGTCTATAATTTTCTTGGAGTCCCGCGCTGCCTCTTCCTCTGCCTGACTTTTTGCGTGTGTCCGGCATTGACCTGCCTGTCCAGCTTGCGTATGAGATCCTTGACTGCGCTTATCACATCATAGCCGACTGCGCGCGCGTTTATCACGCCCCTGCCAGTTATGAGCCTGCATCGCACAGAATACTTGCGTGTCTTGTGTTTGTCGGCATATACAATAACGCTCTGCAGGTCGCGTATCCTGTTCTGAACCTTTTTCACAAACTTTGCCAGGTTGTCTTCAATGTCCCTTCGATCCTCTTCGTCACCTGCATGCGCGATGTGAATGGCAATCTCGCCCTTCTTTGGCAGTATCAGTTCCAGCGCGTCCTTTGGGGTGACGATTCCCATCGGCCTGCTGTCACCGACAACTACCAGTTCCTCGCTTTTCCCAAAGTGCTCGGTCAGCTCGTTTAACCTCGTGCCCCGCTCTATTGCGGACGCGCGGCGCATAAGGTCTCTGACCTTCACGTCGCCTTTGACCTTTGACCTGCCGCCTGAAATCGCTGCAGACTGGCTTGTCCTGCCCACGGGTGTGGCAATTATCTCAATGGCGTCAAGGATTCCCAGTATGCCCCTGAGCACTCCCTTGGTGCTTATGATGGGCAGGCGCGATATGTTGTAGCGCCTCATCTTAGAGACAGCATCTGCCAGAGAAGTGTCCTCTTCGGTGACTATTGCGCCGGACATCACCTCGTCTACTATTGCATGTCCAAAGTCTGCGGTCTGCGCTATGTCAGTTTCACTCAGAATCCCTGCGAGTCTGGCCCCCTGCACGACAGGAAGTGCCCTGCTGCCGGTCCTGATTATCATCTTTGCTGCCTCTTCTACCTCGTCGTCGGGAGAGAGTGACGTCGTGTTTGTAACAAAGCCTTTCAGCTTTGAAGTAGGCTGCGCGCTGGAAGCCAGAAACTGCTTGGCAAATATCATACCCTCATAACTGCCATCATTGTCAACAACGGGCACTTGGTGTATAGAACGGTCCACCATGAAGGCGAGAGCCTTAGAGACGGTGTCTTCAGAAGTAAGACTCGCAACGTCTGTTACCATTATTTCAGACACTTTCATTGCAATTAAAAAGGGTCGGGATTACATTTTAAGCCTTCTTTTCCCCATCACTTCTTGATGGAAAAAGACCGCAAGCTTGCGCTAGTCGCCGGCGTAGCTGTCATAGTAGCAGCAGTTGTTACCATGGTGTATGCGCCATCCGACACCACAAGCGTCCCACTACCCGAGCCTACCACAGGTCAGAACAACAGCGGCTCCAGTGTTTCCTCCGGCGTGGAGGTAGTGGCCGAGAACCTCGAGGTCCCCTGGGCAATAGATATCGCAGAGGATGGGAGGATCTTTTTTACAGAAAGGGATGGAAGGCTGCGGATAATCGAAAGTGGAACGCTCCTTGAGCCGGTGCACATCAATGCAGAGCAGCAGTCAGAGGCAGGCCTCATGGGCGTTGCGCTGCACCCGGACTTTGCAAGCAACCACAGGCTGTACGTCTACCACACCTACTCTAATGGCAGCGCCGTATTCAACAAGGTGGTAATGTTTACCGAGCAGGATAACAAGCTGGTCAACTCTACTACGATAATAGAGGGCATCCCGGCAGCCGACAGAAACGACGGCGGCCGGATAAAGTTCGGTCCCGATGGAAAGCTGTACATCGCAACAGGTGACGCAAGGCAGCCCGAGCTTGCGCAAGACGCAGGCTCGCTTGCAGGCAAGATACTGCGTGTAAATGATGACGGCACCGTCCCTGATGACAATCCGTTCTCGGGGTCGTCGGTCTACAGTTACGGCCACCGCAACGTACAGGGGCTTGCCTGGCACCCGGATACTGGCGAATTGTACGCAAGCGAGCACGGCGAGGTCGGTAATGACGAGATCAACTTGATAAAGCCGGGCCAAAACTATGGGTGGCCAGTAGAAGAGTGCGGCGCTACCCAGTTCGAAGGGCCGCTGCGTTGTTTCAGCCCCGCCATCGCGCCGGGTGGAATAGCTATTCCCCAGTCTGACGCGCTCGACTACAGGGGTGACATCCTGATGACTTCACTCAAGGGCATGCACTTGCGCCAGATAGACCTAGAAACCGGAGAGAGCAACAACGTGCTGACAGGGTTTGGAAGAATACGCGATGTGATCGAAGCGCCCGACGGCTCACTTTACGTGCTCACGTCAAACAGAGACGGCAGGGCCATTGCAGGGCAAGACGATGACAAGATTTTAAGGATCACCTCGCCTAACATCACCAGATGAGAAAGTTCTACGAGATGGGCAGAGCCGAGCGCCTGGAGTTTATCAAAAGTACTGCAGGGCTTTCCGACGACGAAGTGGCGTCGTTTGGTGCGCCGCTTGCGTTTGAGGGCGCAAACAGGATGGTCGAAAACGCGGTAGGAATAATGTCCATTCCCCTCGGAATTGCAACCAATTTTGTAGTAAACGGCATCGAGCGCCTCGTGCCTATGGCGATAGAGGAGCCCTCTGTCATAGCGGCTGCAAGCAAGGCAGCCAAGATTGCCAGAGCCAGAGGAGGCTTTACAGCCAAGGCAGGCAGGTCGCTTATGATAGGGCAGGTGCAGGTAGTTTCAGTCAAGAACATCGCCAGCGCCAAGCGCAAGGTACTTGCCAGAAAGAAAGAGATCCTTTCGATTGCAAATTCAAAGAGCAGGTCTGTCTCCGCACTGGGTCTGAGTATACGCGAGGTGCGCGACGCAAGCAGAAGCAAGGTAGGCATGATGCTCATAATAGAACTTATCATAGACACAAAGGACGCGATGGGCGCAAACGCTGTGAACACTATGTGCGAGGCAATAGCCCCGGTGGTTGCAGAGATTACAGGCGGACAGGTCGTCTTGAAGATCCTGTCCAACTATGCGACAGAAAGGGTCGTTCGTTGCAAAGCAATCTTTGACAAGGACGAGCTGGGCGGCAGTGAAATAGTGAAGCGGATCCTCTACGCGTACGCGCTCGCATATTCCGACGTCTACCGCGCGGTGACGCACAACAAGGGGGTCATGAACGGAATAGACGCGGTGGCAATCGCGACTGGCCAAGACTTTCGAGCAATCGAAGCAGGCGCCCACGCGTACGCCGCAAGGGATGGCACCTATCGTTCACTGACAAGATGGTGGCGCGCAAAGAACGGCGACCTTGCAGGGGAGATAGAATTGCCGCTGGCAGTTGGCATAGTAGGGGGCGTAGCAAACGTCCATCCGACTGCAAAGACTGCGTTGAAGGTAATGAAGGTAAAAAGCGCGCAAGAGCTCGCAGTGACCATGGCGGCGGCCGGCCTTGCCCAGAACCTTGCTGCGATACGCGCCCTGGCGTCAGAAGGCATACAGAAAGGCCATATGCGGCTTCACTCCCGCAATATAGCGATATCTGCAGGTGCAAGGGGCGACGAAGTCGAGGCTGTCGCAAAGAAAATGGCAGACGAGAGTAGTGCCGTCAACGTGGAAAATGCCAGAAATGTGCTTGAAACGCTCCGGCGAGGCGCTTAAAGGCGGCACCTACTACAAGATATATATCCGATGGAGCGATTTGAGCATCTACCGATGCCCACTGTGAAATTTGCGGTTCCAAAGGGCAGCATAGAGGAGGTTACCTTCAAGCTGCTCGAGCAGGCATACCAGACGGTGAGCGGCCGGGGCCGCACCTACAGGGTCAAGCTTTCAGACCCGGAGATAGAGACCAAGATCCTGAGGCCACAAGAGATCCCCACCTACGTGCAGGAGGGGTTTTACGACGTGGGCATCACGGGCAGGGACTGGATAAGGGAGGCAAACGCCGACGTAGAGATTCTGCTTGATCTGGAGATAGGAAGGGTGAACCAGGTGATAGCAATACCGACCAGTTTTCCCTACGACAGCCTCGATGCACTTGTTGACGATTTTGCTAAAAAGAAAAAGACGCTCAGGTTCTCTGCAGAATATTTGACGACAACATCAGCATACATCAAGGCAACCAAGGCATACAAAAGGCACTACGGCGACTTGGACCCCACGATAATCACGCCATGGCTGCGCGTGGGCAATAACAAGAAGGTCGAGATATTCCTCTCTTTTGGCGCGACAGAAGCCAAGCCACCCGAAGACGTTGACGCCATATTTGACATCACAGAGACTGGAACTACACTGGCGAAGAATAACCTGAAGGTTATCGAAACAGTTGCGACGTCGACTGCAGTATTTGTTGCAAACAAAAAGTCGCTAAAAGACGCGGCAAAGCGCGAAAAAATCGCTGACATGATAGCATTGATGAAAGGTGTTGTAGAAGGCAGGAAAAAGCTGCATCTGTTCGTAAACGTAAAGAAGGAAAACCTGGACAAGCTGCTAAAGTCATTGCCGGCGCTCAAGAGGCCAACCATAAGCCCTCTTTCAGAGGACGGATGGTTTGGAGTCAACACAGTAATTGACAAGCGCGAGTTCATCAACATGGTCCCCAAGATGAGAAAGCTTGCACAGGGCATAGTCGTCTTGGAGCCCAGGCAGATACTTCCGCTAGATGAGGTAAACTTGGACGGCTACTCGTGATGAACATTGTAAATGTCGCCGATCCTCCCTCAGAGGCGGCGCGCCTTCGCAAGTCAATAAGGTTTTCTGATGAATTAATGGCACAGGCAATGGCTATAATGCGCGACGTGCAAGAACACGGCGACGCGGCAGTCATAGACTATACTTCAAAGTTTGATGGTGCCAGTCTGGATTCGCTTGCCGTTACAAAGCAGGAGATAAAGGACAGCTACGACAAGGTGACAAAGGAGCAGGTCAAGGCGATAAGGCTGATGAAGGCGCGCCTTGAAAAGAGCGAGCTCGCAGTAGCCAGGCGCCTTAGAGGCATAAAGGTGAGGTCTGAAGGCGTCTCGATAGAGAAAGCACTTGTCCCAATTCCAAGCGTTGGCTGCTACATCCCAGGCGGAAAGGCGCGCTACCCAAGCACCGTCGTCATGTGCGCTGTGCCCGCCAAGGTTGCCGGCGTAAAGAGAATAGTTGCCGTCTCGCCGCCGGCAAAGGACGGCACTGCCGACCCGCTAACCCTGGTAGCTGCCGACATCTGCGGTGTCGACGAATTCTACAAGGCAGGCGGCGCACAGGGAATAGCGGCACTTGCGTATGGCACGCAGTCGATAAAGCCGGTGAACAAGATAGCAGGACCGGGTGGAATGTTTGTGACGGCCGCTAAACTTGCGGCCTCAAGCGCGGTTTCCACAGACATGGTAGCGGGCCCTACGGAGCTCCTCGTGTATGCAGACGCAGATGCAGATCCAAAGCTGGTCGCTGCCGACCTTGTCTCTCAAGCAGAGCACAGCGCCGATACAATATGCGGGCTCGTAACTGCATCGCAAAAACTTGCAGACAGCGTGCAGGCAGAAGTTGAAAAAATGCTCCCGCAGATTTCACGATCAGACATTGTCAAGAAGAGCCTTGACGAAAATGGCTTTGTTGCGGTCTGTAGAGATGAAAGGGCGTGCATCCAATTCGCAGACGAGTTTGCGCCTGAGCACCTGGAAGTGATATGCAGAAAAGCAGGAGCGGTGGCAAAAAAGTTCAAGTCGGCCGGCCTTGTCCTCATAGGCCCTGACGCGCCTTCATCTGCAAGCGACTATGCGCTTGGCTCAAACCACGTCCTGCCTACGCTTGGCTTTGCCAAGTCGCGTGCGTCGCTTTCGGTGCTTGACTTTCTCAAAGTCATGAACAGGGTACAGGTCACAAAAGCAGGCCTTGCAAAGGTGGAAAGAGCGGTAAAAGAGATAGCTACAGCAGAGGGCCTGTCAAACCACTACGAGGCAGTGAGGGCCAGAGGTAGGGGTAAACGCAAATGAGATTTTCAAGGGAGCTGTCAAGGATATCCAAGCTTGACAGGTACGTCCGGCCGGAGAAAGTAGAGGGCGCCATCAAGCTCGATTCAAATGAAAACTTTGCACTCGACAGGGACTTTGTCGCAGCTGTGTCCAAGGCGGCTGCAAGGCGCGTAGACCTTCGCGAGTATCCCATAGACGAGCTTGACAGGCTTTACTCGCTTGTTGCCAAATACGCCGGCGTTGGTGAAAAATATGTCGGGGTCGGCAGCGGTTCGGACCAGATAATAGAGCTCCTGCTGACTACCCTTGTGCAGAAAGGGGGCAGGGCTACTGTGTTTGTGCCGACGTTCTCATATTTCATAAACAGGTGCGTGCTGCACGGCATACTGGTCGACAGGGTTCCCCTCGACGCGGATCTTGAGCTTGACGCGGCCATGTTTGCCAAGCGCGCCAAGAGGGCAGACCTTGTGTATTTGTGCTCACCAAACAACCCGACCGGCGGCCAGATCCCGAGGAAGACAGTCGAAGGGATAATCGACGAGCTTGACGACAGGCTCATTCTGGTAGATGAGGCGTACGCCGACTTTGCAGACTACTCGCTGGCAGGGCTTGCCACAAGGCGCGACAACATAATAGTCCTGCGCACACTTTCAAAGGCGTTTGGGCTCGCAGGAGCACGGGTCGGCTACATGGTCACAAACGAGAGGATGGCAGGCGTCTTTAATTCCACCATACAGTCCCCTTATCCAATAAGCACCCTTTCACTTGCCATAGCATCAAGCGTGCTTGAAAGATCGGACCATGTTGCAAAGACAGTGGAATCGGTCAGGAGGGAGCGCCAGCGTGTTGCAGAAAAGCTGTCAGAAATTCCAGGCATCAGGGTCTTCAGATCCGATGCCAACTTTCTCTTTATAGAAACAGGCAGGAAATATCGCGCTATTTCTGAATCACTTGAGAATGAGGGCATAGCCGTCAAGCTGCTTGGAAACGTGTCGGGTCACCATGGCTGCATGCGCGTAACGACAGGCACGCGCAGGATGAACAGCATGTTCCTTCGATGTGTAAAAGAGGCTGTAGCAGCGCGGTGATGGATTGCGCGCTGTTTGACATCGATGGTGTCCTAGTCGACATACGCAGGTCATACAACGAGGCAATAAAAAAGACCGTCGAGCTTGTCCTAGAGCAGACGACTGGCAGAAAATACAGAGGGCTTGTGACAAACCAGCTGATACTTCGCTTCCGGCAGAGCGGAGGATTCAACAATGATACCGATACAAGCTATGCAATAGCCCTTTCCTCAATGGCAAACCCGCAGACCACTGCAAAGACGCGCAGGTTCCTGTTCCAAGTAGCAGAGAATGCAGATGAAACAGGCATAGCATCGGTGGAAAAGTTTCTCTCGATATTTGATATTGAAAAGCACAAGCAGGCTTTGGTATACCCTGCTCCGGTGAAGGACAGCTACATAGGCAGGGTCTTTGATGAGCTCTTTTACGGGCCGGCGCTTTTCAGAAAGCAGAACGGGCTTGAGCCAAAGTACTGCAAGGTCAAAAGGCCGCTCATAGCAAACGACAAGGTTGCAGTCAAGAAGGCGACCATGAAGCTACTGCACAAGAGATTTTCAGGCAACGTGGCAATAGTGTCTGGAAGAAGCAGGCTTGCAGCAGAGTATTCGCTTGCGCCGGTCATGAAATATTTCAACGTCCCTGCTTGCGTCTTTTTAGAGGACGAGGCAAGGGAGCATGCCAAGCCAGACCCTTATGCGGTCATCAAGGCAATGCACGCCATGGGCGCCAAAAGTGCCGTATATGCCGGAGACTCGGCAGAGGACATGATGATGGCAAGAAGGGCTCAAAAGGAGGAGGGGTTTGACATTGCGTTTGTCGGCATATACGGTCTGAGCCCCCAGCCCGCCAAAACGCGGAGGCAGTTCAGCGAACAGGGCGCCGACGCGGTGACAAGCAGCGTCAACTCGCTCCCATTACTATTAAATAAAGTACAGGGGGCTTGAATTGTACTTGGCCTCTGCAAGAAAGGCAAAACTTGAACGGGTCACAAAGGAGACCGCCGTCACAGTTCAGGTAAACATCGACGGCACTGGTAGCACCAAAGTCAAGACAGGTCTTCCGTTTATAGACCACCTGATAACGTCGATAGGCAAGCACTCGATGATCGACATCTCGCTGGCCGGCAAGTCAAACGATGGCATAGTACATCACCTTGCAGAAGACGTGGCAATAGCGTTAGCACAGACAATCGACAAGGCGCTTGGATCAAGGTCAGGAATCGTGCGGTTTGGCAGCGCGATGGTGCCAATGGATGAGTCGCTGGCATATGTCTCAATAGATCTGGTCAAGCGCCAGTACCTGAAGCTTGAATTAAAGCTAGAGAGATCCAGCATAGAGGGCATGGCAAAGGAAGACCTGGAACACTTTGTGCGGTCGCTTTTACAGAACCTGGACGCATGCACACACATGATAGTAGAATACGGAGACAACGACCACCACAAGGTTGAGGCCGCGCTCAAGGCGCTGGCGCTAGCCCTCCGGTCCGCGTGCGGAGCAGATGTCAGAAGAAGGGGAATTCCAAGTACCAAGGGCGCGATGTGATGAAGATAGCAATATTTGACTATGGGGCAGGAAACCTGTTCAGCCTAAAGGCTGCGCTTGAGCGCAACGGTGCAGAAGTTACGATAATCCGCGACATGGAGAACCTCGATGAATATGATGGGCTGGTTCTGCCAGGTGTCGGCAACTTTGATCCTGCCATCGAGTCGATAGAAAAGGATGCAAACAGGCTCGAGAAGGCAATAGAAGAAGGGATGCCGGTTATGGGCATCTGCCTTGGCATGGAGATGTTGTTCAACAAGAGCGAGGAGGGCAGGCTCGGGGGGTTAAAGATAATCGACGGCAAGGTTGTGATGCTGCCAAAGGGGAGGGTAAAGGTGCCGCACATGGGATGGAACAACCTCAAGATAAAGGGCAAGAGCAGGTTCCTTGACGGCGTAAGGAACGGCTCATGGGTATATTTCGTGCATTCGTACTGCACAGTGCCGACCAGCAAAAAGCTGGTTGTTGCTACTTCAGATTACGGCACCAGCGTGCCTGCAGTCATTGAAAAGGGAAATCTGGTCGGTGTGCAGTTCCACCCGGAAAAATCAGGCGATGTGGGCACCAAGATGATAAAGAACTTTCTATCGATGTGCAAAGAGGTCAGGGGAGAGAAGAAATGAAAGTCATCCCGGCAGTCGACATAATGGGTGGACAGGTGGTAAGGCTCGTCAAGGGCGACCCCGCAAACAAGGTTGTGTACGGCGACGACCCGTCGGAGATGGCAAAAAAATGGGAGACTGCAGGAGCTGACATGATACACGTTGTTGATCTGGATGCGGCCTTTGGCGCGGGCAACAACAGTGAGGCTGTTTCCAAGCTTGTCTCGTCAGTAAAGGTACCGGTACAGGTCGCAGGCGGCATCAGGACTGCCGGTGCAGCCAAAGACGCACTTGAAAAAGCGGCTAGGGTTGTTATCGGCACAATGGCCTACAGCGACCTTGATGCAGTAAGAAAGCTGACAAAGAAATTTCCGGGCAGAATTGTCGTCTCGATCGACCAGTCAGGCGGCAAAGTCATGGTCAAAGGGTGGAAGGAATCATCAGGTGTCAGCGTAAAGGATGCCATCGTGCAGTTTCTTGGAATAGGAGTCAAGGACTTTTTACTCACAAGCATAGACCGTGATGGGACGCTTGCTGGACCTGATGTTGAAACACTGGCACAGGCTGCAGGCATCGACAGAAGGGCAAGGATAATTGCAAGCGGCGGCATCTCAGGCGTGGATGATGCTGTTCGAGTCAAGAGTGCAGGGTGCGCCGCAGTGATACTTGGCAAGGCAATGTATGACGGCAAGGTCAGTGTTGAAAGGGTGAAGGCCGTAGCATGACACTTGCAAAGAGGATAATACCATGCCTTGACGTGGACAATGGCCGCGTGGTAAAGGGAATACACTTTTCAGATGTCAAGGACGCAGGCGACCCTG
>CAZPIL010000029.1:0-9851 GCA_964586705.1 uncultured Nitrososphaera sp.
ATGGTGGACGTTTGCGCCAAACACCCCCGTATAGGCATGCGCTTCGTCAACTACCAAGAATTTGGCAGTGCGAAGCAAGCGTGAAAAGGCAGTCCTGTGCATCATGTGGTAGTGCAGGACATCAAAGTTTGTAATCAGAATGTCCGGCAGGCGTTCAAGTAAAACTATCCGTTCCGAATCGGGTGTATCGCCGTCAAGGATAGCAGCATTTATCCCGAGGGGCTCTGCGAGCTCCTTTATCTTTGGTAGCTGGTCCCGCGACAGTGCCTTTGTTGGGTACACGAAAATCGCTCTTATTCTGCTCTGACCTTTTCTGAGTGGACCGTCGCGGGGGATCTCTTCTCCTATCTTCTGTAGTATAGGTATACAGAACGCCTCTGTCTTGCCAGACGCGGTCGGAGCCGTCACAACTATGTCGCGGCCTTGCAGGATCTTTTTCATCGCATCTTCTTGGAACCTGTATAGCTTTTCAATGCCTTTTTTTGCAAGAACTTGGGAAATGGCTTCGTCAACCGGCAAATCGTTTACGCTTGATCCGTACTCTGGCGGAGGCTCTTCTATTGCGCGCAAGTCTACTATGAAATCTTGATCCGAGCGCAGCACACTTTCGAGCAATTTATCGCCCTCTGACATTGTAGACTCTAAAAATGCATCTATCTGTTTCTTGGGCCTGATTATATTCTCCTGCTCCATCAGTAGCCTCAAGTTATCGGCGCTCGTGGCTCCTCCGCTCTCGTACCTGTCAAGAAAGTCCAGGTACGCCTCGTCGGTGCTTGCTTGCTGCGAAGTAATCGCACATATCTTGCATTTGGCACACCTGAATATCAACCGACCATCAAACATCTTGTCTGCGACAACTGAATGAGGGGACTGGCAGGCGGGGCAGCGGTAGTTGTTACCCACGACTGCGCCTAGTTTCTGAGGGATAAATTACTTCCGCTATATACAATAATGGCTACGCGCTCCGGTGCTTCTGTCTTGTCCGGACTCGGCGATCGATACTGGCCCGAAGTAATCGAAGTACTGCGTACAGTTGTTCCTGTCTACGACAAGGTGAATCGCGTCATATCGTTTGGCAAGGACGAGAAATACAGGAGACATGCGATTCAAGGCCGCATAGAGGCCGGCAACATCATCCTTGATGCCGGCTCTGGATTCGGCAACATGTCACGTTTTGCTCTAGAAGAATCAGCAGGCGATGCTCAAGTCGTCATGTATGATCCGATACCTGAGATGCTTGCAAATGTGCGCAACGTATGGGATGACAAGCGTCCGTCGCTCTCCTCTGGCATTTTTGAGCACCTTCCTTTCAGGGATGCCGCGTTTGACGCAGTGATGTGCGGCTACTCGCTGCGTGATGCCATAGACCTGCGGCAGGCCATATCGGAGATGCACCGGGTGCTCAAGGATGGCGGACGACTGATAATAGTTGACCTTGGAAAACCGGACAATGCCTTCTTGCGCTGGGGTGTTGCTGTCTATTTGAAATATTTCCTCGGCATTTCTGCATATTTTGCGGCCGGCAAGGTCGGCCTGAAATTCAAGACGCTCTATGGGACATTCTTGCGCTGGCCCAGAAACTCTGAGCTAGAGGCGATGTTAAAAGAAAAGTTCTCAAAGGTCGTGTTTGACAGGGGCATGATGGGCGGTGCAGTGATGATAGCTGCTTACAAATGATCCGATATGCAAGCCATCGTCTTTGTAGCCGTCTGCGCTGCCATTGTAGGCTTTGCGTACGGGATGCACTCGCCAATAGTGCCAGTCTTTGCAAAGGAGGAACTTGCCGCGGACTTTTCCCAGGTGGGCATCATCGGAATGGCAAACTTTCTGCCATACATGCTTGCACCTTTTTTTGTTGGAATGGTGCTTGACCGGACTAACAAGGCGTTCATGCTCTCTGCCGGGGTTTCGCTCAACATATTTGCTATATTCATGCTTTCGCAGGCACAGTCCATACCTGAGACTATAGCATTGAGGGGGCTTGCAGGAGTAGCACATGCGATGTTTTGGCCTTCTTCAGAAGTGCTGGTCTCGACAAATACTGCACTTGACAGGCGTGTCAAGTGGATCTCAATTTTCATAGCGGCATGGATTGCAGGCTTTATGACTGGACCACTGCTTGGGAAAGTGATACTTGATTATTTTGACTACCGCGTGCTATTTCAGCTCTCTTCGGCCACTATATCGCTTGCGATAGTGCCAGCGCTCCTGCTTATGCGTCATGGCAGACCCGTGAAGGGGGAAGTGAGTCAAAAACAGACTGTTTCTCTTGGTGCGATAAAGAACGAGTTTGCATCAAAGCCTGTGGTGAGTGCCGCCATCCTCTACTACGCGATAACCTTCGGCGTCACTCTTGCCATATATCCTGCCTACTTGAATGATGCGTCGATTTCAGATCAGAACATTGAAATACTATTTTTCGCGTTTGGCGCGGCAAGGTTTGCGGTGCTGCCACTTGTGCAAAAGATCGCCCCCCATGGAAGGGCAGCGCTTGCGATGGCAGTCATCGTTACTGCCGCCGGGATGGGCCTCTCCTTTGTCTCCACATCCATTGTATCATTTGCAATAGCGCTCATGCTCTTGGGAGTAGGCACCAGCATATTCTATCCTGTCACTTTCCATCTCGTCACAAAGGACGCGCCGGTAGAAAAGATGGGCTCGAGGCTCGGGATTTTTGGCGCGTTATTTGGGGCCGGGTGGACCGCTGGACCTATTGCAGTCGGCCTCTCATCTGATGCGTTTGGTCCTGCTAGCCCCTATCTTGCCTTCTTCATAATAGGGGCAGCGCTTGCAGGCGCAATAGCAATAAAAAAGAGCTCATAGGACGCGCACCTTACGGCCTTCCACCAGCAGACGTCCCTGTGCGAACAGCTTTACTGCCTCGGGGTACGCCTCGTGCTCTTTTTCAAGTATCCTTGACGCCAACGTCTCTTCAGTATCTCCGTCAACAACAGATACTGCCTTTTGAAGTATCACCGGTCCAGAGTCTATGCCGTCGTCCACAAAATGTACTGTGCATCCAGAAACCTTTACTCCATAGTCTACTGCCTGCTTCTGCGCGTGCAGGCCTGGAAATGACGGCAGCAGCGCAGGGTGAATGTTCAGGATGCGCATGCTGTAATGGCGGACAAATTGGGGGCTTATTATTCGCATGAAACCTGCAAGGCATACCAGACCATTCTGAGGATTAACGCCGGCCTCTTCAAGCGCGGCAATAAGCTTCCTGTCATAGTCCCAGCCTTTCAGGCCTTCTGGCTGGACAACATTTGTTGGCACGCCGTATTTTTTCGCCGCGATGTCAAGACCAGCCGCATCCGGCTTGTTTGAGATTACGATGGACGGCGTGACGTTTGGGATGATGCCTGACTTTACTCCTGCCAGAATGGCATCCATGTTGCTGCCCCTGCCGGAAATGAGTATGCCTAGGTTTATCAAATGACATCTTTTCTGCGCGCCCGTTCTTAAACGTCTCTAAGCTTTTATCCATGCCATTTACAGTATCTGTGTGTCCGGCTCGGGCCATGCATTCCCTTATTCTCTTGATACAGCCTTGACATGCATAGTTGATACAGAAAAACAACTACGTGAACTTGTCGACAATATTATGACCGAAGAGTATGGCCTTGACTGGGAAAGGGACCCTGCTGTGGGCTTTAGTCTTCATATTCAGGAAAAAATGAAAAAGAGACAACAGGCTGACAGGCGGAGAGTGGGCATCAAGGCTGTATCCCCGCGACTCATAGACTATTCCTACATGGACGACTTGGCAGAACTGGTAACGGGCCACTGGAAACTGTTCAAGGACACCTTCCATTCAAAGGTCCGGACAGAATACCTGTTTGACGTGTTGGTAACGAGGCGTGACTTTATGGCCCACGGCCGGGACAGATTCGAGCCTTGGGAATATCACTTGTGTCTTGGTGCCTGTGGGCAACTACAGGCGATGGTGAGGGACTGGTATCTGGGCTTGAAAAGAAGTATAACAAACTACTCTTGCGAGTTTTCCTTTGCGTTAGATGCGCCAGTACCTTGTGCCAGAGCTACTGCGCTTGCCGACAGATGGCTTGCAAAGATAAAGAAGCTGCCTGGCGCAAAGTTTGAAGAAAGGTCCGGTGGACAGCTACTCCTACGCTTACCTTCAGGACATTGCCGGATAGCATATAACAAAAAATGCGCTGACTATGGCCGCAATGACAAGAGATATGTGCAGACATCAATCAGCCTTGAAACACACAGCGTGCGCGCCCTTGAAACAGTAATTGCAAATGGAGGTCAGCCTTACTGCAGCGTCGTTACTACTTTTGCAGAGGTTGTGGACATGGATCGGATACTGTCAAATGCTCGAGCTGCGGGGAGGAAGAATCTGGATGTCTCCAAATCAGCCGGCAAGCCCTTTATGATAGGATTTGTCCTTGACGATCATGAAGGAGTACGCACAAGCGCCTATATCTCGCAGGATCACCTCGGACCTACCTTGAAGATTACGTTCGAAGGACCGTCTGGAAAGGGATTTTGCCGCGCCCACAGCATCTTGTCAATGGATGTTATCCAGTCGATACTTTACTATGATGTCAAGCCCCGGCAGGCGCGCAGATTGGTCCTCGAAGCCATGAAACCGGGATAAATGTTAAAATACTAACGTCAATCTAAACCTGACAGCTCGGGAGTGGAGACAGGAGTTTTTCACGGCAAGTCAGGGATAACCGTCCGGCAGAAGGACGGTACTACAATTGCACTTGACCCTTCAAAACCTGACAGCTGTGATTATGTCTTCGTTTCCCATGCTCACATAGATCACCTGCACAGAAAAGGTAATGGCAAGTCAAAGCTGATAGCATCAAAGGAGACATCAATGATTGCGTCAGTCAGGGGTTATGAGATACAGGGGAGTGAGTATGATGGTTTCCAACTAGTCGACACTGGCCATATACTGGGGTCTAGGGGCCTGCTGACTGTGGATGATGTCTATTATACTGGAGACCTCTCGACCCGGGAGCGCGAATTCTTGAGGCCGTCAAGAATGCCTAGAGCAAAAACCTTGATAATCGAATCTACTTTTGGTAAACCCTGTTACTCGTTTCCTGCCACCGATGAAGTCACCCACCGGGTTAACAAGATAGTGTCTGAAATGTATGATATGGGCATACCGGTAGTTCTGATGGGCTATGCACTTGGCAAGGCACAGTTGCTGACAAAGATATTTGGGCACTGGGACCCTGTCTTTGTACACGATTCTGTAGCCAAGATGAACAATGTATACTCTGATCTTGGAATTGATCTAAAGGAAACAATCACGTATACTGGGGCAGAACAGAATGGTCTGCTATCAAAGCGCCGTCCATGGGTTATGATAGCCCCCATGATGTCGGGCCGAAGCTCCTTTGTCAGGGACATGAAACTCAAGTACGGTGCGGTAACTATCGGTTTTTCAGGCTGGGCAGTCGACCCCCGGTATCAATATCGCATGGGCTTGGATTACGCATTGCCCATGAGTGACCACTGCGACTATGCCGAGCTTGTACAAGCAGTAAGGGCCTGCGCTCCTGACAAGGTCTATACATTCCACGGATTTGCAAAAGAGTTTGCATATTCGCTGAAAAAGATGGGCTATGACGCCGAGCCCATTGAAAAGGGGAACGGGCGAGTGGTGTCGCTCGACTCTTTCAGCTAGCTATACTACTACTTCTTCTGATCCCTGAAGTAGGGTATGACCTTGTTACCGAACGTCTCGATATTTTTGAAGTAGCCATCGCCCCAGAATCTGATGATGAAGTGATTGGTACCCGCCTTTATGAAGCGCTCGAGCATCTCTATGACGTCGTCTGGATTGCCCACTCCGATAGCGGTCCGAGCCACGCTGTCCGGTATTTGCAAGGCGGCCTTCTTCATCTGCTCCATCAGTTCCGGCTTGTCCATTGTGTATTCTGTGAAGTATTTTCGAAAGTCAAATTCTGAATCGCTTGAGATATTGTGGACTTTGAGAAGTTCTGGCTTGTACAGGCTGACCTTGACAGCATTCTTCATCTTGTTCCACGCCTCCTCGCCATCGTCAGAGAAGTACACGTCAACATCGTTTGCAAACTGGAAGTTAGTCAAATCGCGGCCAAGTCTCCTTGCATGATCATTTATGACATTTGCATGTGCCTTGAAGAGCTCTGGCGTATAGCCGATAGGAATCCAGCCATCGCCATATGTCGCGCACAGCTCTAGAGTCTTTGGTGCGCCTGCAGCAATATAGACTGGCGGCCTGGGCTTTCTTACTGCCTTTGCCTGTAGGCAGGCGTTTATCAGCTTGTAGTACTGGCCGTTGTAGTTTACCCTGTGGTCTGGATCGGACTCGAACAATTTTTCAATGACTTCAAGTTGCTCCTTGAATTTCGTGACCGGCTTGGAAAACTCTATCCCAAAGTCGACGACATTCTGTGCCTCGCCTGCGCCTATGCCTAGAAGTCCTCTTCCATTTGTTATCCTGTCCAGTGTTATTGTAGAAAGCGCGATAGCAGATGGGTGGCGCCTTATTGCATCCGTCACGCATGTACCAAGCTCCACCTTCCTTGTGACAGCGCCAAGGGCAGCCAGCATAAGCCATGCGTCGTTCACTACAGCATTCTTCCACTGCGGAACATTCGAGTGGTCCATTGCCCATACCGAGTCATAGTCTAATCTGTCTGCCATCTGGGCGGCAGTCATTATCTGCATCTCGTCAAGACCAAGTCTTGCGACGTTCAAGCCTTGTGTAAAGCCGAATTTTATTCTCATGAGAAAAGCACCCCCGGGCATCCAGTCTCGATCGAGTAATCCATTTAGGATAAAAGTCAAAAGGGGGGCTTATTTAAGTATTTGAGAGAAGGTTCAATTTTTCGCGCACCTTTTGCAATTTACAGAAAAATCAGTCATGCCGTACATTGTCAATATAATATATGCAATCAGTCAAGTGCGCTTGAATCGCGTAGTAAAAACACAACCGCGCAATTTGTCCGCATGTCCATCGCTGACGCTGACGACAAGCAGTTCATCCAGATAGTTGATGAGATGGTAATGAGCGCTGAGCATGACTCTGAGCTTGCAGAAGGCCTAAAGTGGATAGATATGCAATCGCGCAAGCAAGGACTGACCTTTTATGAGATGGCTCTCGTAATATTGAAAAAGCATATGGCAGAGCGCAGGGCGAGAGAGTGGCTCAAGGCACGAACAACCGCCTAACTATTTGATACAGACTTTACGGCTGCAGTGACTGCCGGCTGTATCCTCTTGTTCATCAGGTCTGGCAAGATGTTAAACGTCGCGAGACTGCTTCTCGGCACAAGATCTGCGAGAGCATTTGCGACCGCAACTAGTAGTCGCTGGTTTATGGTGCGAACCCTGTTGTCGAGTATTGCGCGCATCGTGAAGGGGAAGACAAGTGCATTATTGGCTCTGTTTTCGAACTTGTAGCTGCCGGTAGCTATCACCTTTGCTCCTGACCTTGCAGCAAGCCTTGGGTGTATTTCCGGGTCGGGGTTTGTCAGTGGAAGAATAATCGAATCCTTGCTCATTGACTCGACCATTTCTGCAGTAAGCAGGCCCTTTATACCTGACACGCCGATAAACACATCTCTGCCTCGTACGGCGTCAGATAGGCTTGTGAGGTTGCCTTTGGAGCTATCCCTGTCAGTCATTTCAACAAGCTCGAGTTTGTACTTGTTCATCGTTGTCAAATCACGAGCCTTGGATATCACACCTTGGGAGTCGGTAACTGTAATATCTTGCACACCCACTTCCTTTAGTATCTTGACTATGCCATAGCCGGCAGACCCTGCGCCGGCCACCACCACTCTTGTCAACTCAGGTTCTCTGCCTGTCAACCTCATGGCATTGAGAAGTGCAGCTAACGTAACGACAGCTGTACCGTGCTGGTCGTCGTGAAACACGGGTATATCAAGCTCGATATCAAGTCTGTCGACTATCTCGAGTGCCTTGGGCGTCTCTATGTCTTCTATGTTGATGCCTCCAAAGACTGGCGCAATGTTCTTTACAGTTGCAATTATCTCATCCGTGTTAGTTGTTGCCAGACAGACTGGAAAGGCGTCGACGTTTCCAAACTGCTTGTACAGCAGCGCCTTTCCTTCCATCACCGGCAGCGCGGCTTCGGCCCCCAGCTTACCCAATCCAAGTGTCCTTGTGCCGTCGGTAACTATGGCGATGTTGTTCCACTTTGATGTATATTCAAAAACCTTCTCCCTGTCAGCATATATGGCTCTACAAACTTCGGCGACACCTGGAGTGTAGGCTATGCTGATATCATGGGCGTCTCTGATTGAAAATTTACTTCTCATCTCTATCTTGCCCCTGATTTTTTTGTGGAGTTCCATCGCCTCTTTGTCGAGGTTTGGCCTTTCCTTCCTTACCCAGTGAGCGCTAGGATCTTCTTCCCTTAGGGTCTCCATGATATTGTTATCCTAGCACTACAAATGCCGTCTTCATATCAGCCTTTCTAATTGGACTTGGTATTTCTTTCTGCAAGCGGCACATACTCGCAGCCCATGGGCCCGCAGTAGCGGCCGATATAAACTGCCTTTGGCCTATAGAGCGCAGGTTTGGGAGCAGCCTCGGCGAACTTTTCTTCGATAATGTGTGCCGACCAACCAGCGATTCTCGAGATTGCAAAAATAGGTGTATTGAGATCCAATGGTATGCCCATGCTATAGTATATGGACGCACTGTACAGGTCTACGTTAGGATATATTGTCTGTTTCTTATTCTCTATCATCCACTTTTTGGTGGCACGTTCTGCCCTCTCGGTAATCTCGAACCATTTGTTATTTTTCTCCTTTGATATTGCTTTTGATAGCCTTGATAGTATGTCTGCTCTAGGATCTGTCGTACGGTAAACCGCGTGTCCCATACCCATAATTCTGCCGCCCGAAGAGAGGCGCTCTGCAACCCATTTTTCAACATTTGCTGGCTCGCCTATTTCAAGCAGCATCTTCATGACTTGAACGTTTGCGCCACCGTGTAGCTCGCCTGATAGCGCGCCGACGGCACCACTGACTGCTGCATAAATTGACGCCCTAGTAGATGATATCTCTCTTGCTGCAAAAGTTGACGCGTTAAAGCTGTGCTCTGCATGCAGTATGAGGCAGATGTCCATGACTTTCGCCTCATCGATAGAAGGTTCGACCCCGCGCAGCATATGCAGAAAGTTTGTGGCATGGGATCCTTCATCCATTGGATCAACTACGTGCTGGCCAGAGCGGATCCTGTTCCATGCTGCGACAATAGCCGGTATCTTTGCAATAAGGGAAATCGCGCGCCTGACGTGTGCTTCCTTGCTCATGTCCTCTATGTTCAGATCATAGTCTGCAAGCTCTGCAACGCACGATTGCAGGACATCCATAGGCTGCGCCCTCTTGGGCCTATTCTTCAGGTTTTTTATTATTGGCTCAGGCAAGCTGCGTGCCTCGCGAAGCCTCCTGCCAAAATCTGCAAGCTGCTCTGCGCTCGGCAGCTCCCCGAAGAGCAATAGGTAAGACGTTTCCTCAAAAGTTGAGTGGTTTACAAGGTCAAGTATGTCAAACCCTCTATAGATCAGTTTGCCATTTTCGCCATCAATAGAGCAGATCCGTGTATCTGCTACTTCGATATTGCGAAGGCCAATGTTTCGTGCGTCCATCTGCGCGAACTTGCACTAGATATAATATTAAATCTACCGTCGCAGCTGACAAAAATCAGAGGATATGTCATTGTGTCTGTGAGCCTTGCATTTGTCGCCTGACCATCCGTTTTCCTTTGTTGGTAAGTGTACTTTCGCAGCTTGTTATTGCCTTTTCATAAATGCGTGATAATTATGATCGGGTTTGTCTTTGGCCGCG
>CAZPIL010000030.1:0-9682 GCA_964586705.1 uncultured Nitrososphaera sp.
CGATAGACAACGATCAGTTAATCAATCAATGGCAACCAGTTTTTTCTCGAGCTGTGGCCTGAAACAATTTTTTTACGTTTTGCACCGGCACGCCAAAATGCCCTGCCAGCTTTTTCACAAGTTCTCTGTTGGCCCTGCCGCGCTCCGGCTCTGACTTGATTCCTATTTCGATCTCGTCACCATCCACCTTTATCCCGTCGTCTCCAAATCGGATACTGACATGGTATAGCAACGCTGCGACATCGCTTCTAGCATCTAATATATGTGTGTAGAGCGACCCTCCGCAAAGCATTATACGCAGATTGCGAACCATAAAGGTAATCGATGGTCGACGGGCACATCTACTGTGCATGTGGCGAGATCTACAGCGCAAACCTTGAAGCATGTCCCAAGTGCGGCATGCAAAACAACTATCCGCGCAGGTCAGGGTCTGGGAGCAAAGTAACAGTGGCAGTTGGGATCGTGGCAGCAGTTCTTGCGGCCATTTTTCTACTTCCCGAGATAGTGTCCCTTGACCGGCCCAGCCCACTCAAAACTGCCGTGACGATACTGCAGCCTCAGGAAACCGAGCCTGTGACGGTTCCGCAGGAGGAGCTTGTACAGCATGCGCTTGCGGTCATTAATTCCGACAGGGCAGACTTTGGCCTGCCGCCGGTTCAGCTGAGTCCAAACCAGGCAGCTCAGGTCCATGCAGAAGATGTGTTTGCAAACAAGCAGATCTCTCACTGGATATCAAATGGCGAAAAGCCATACATGACTTATAGCAGGATGGGAGGCTCTGGAAGTGTGCACCAGAATGTTGCCATTTCAGGCTTTAGTCTGATAGAATATGATAGATGTGTTTCTTCCTTCCTGCGCTGTGAAAAGATCGAACCATTCGCTGCCATAGAAGAGTTACAGTACGAGATGATGTACAACGACTTTGAATGCTGCAATGACGGCCACAGAGAGAACATACTTGACCCTAACCACACACATGTCAGCATAGGCATAATCTATGACGAGTATTACCTTGCCCTAGTCCAGAACTTTGAAAATGACTATGGCATGCAGATCCAAGTCGACGGGACACAGGTCAGCATCGTAGGTCCCATGCCGCCGGGAACACAGCTAGAACACATCATCATCTACTACGATCACCTACCGACGCGGGCCGACTATGACGTGAACAAGAAGATGCTAGCCTATGGTTCAGGCGTGGTCGCTGCGTCTGTGTTTGAGCCCTTGCCGCCGGGCTTTCACTACCAGCAGGCAGGCAGTCATGTTGTGATAGAAGCCAGCAGCTGGGAAAACGATGGGCAGATCGATGCAAAGTTCGACATTTCATCGGCGATAGATGAGCCGGGTGTCTATACGCTTTACATGATGCTTGAGAGAGGAGAACAGTTCCCGGTAACTTCGTATTCAGTCTTCATCGGAGCGGTTAAGAGTTAAAACAGCACGGGGAGCGCAGGCATTATCATGCACACCGCCTCAGGCCAAATCACCTAGTGCGTGCATATTGCTCGCCTGCTCTGTTCGTCCATGCTGAAACTCGCTATGCGAGCGATTATAGTGTCGCATTTCACTTATTTAAGCCAACTGGCAATATTCTCTGTAGCCGTTGTTAATTCCTTTAGACTAGGTGTTCATACAAAGGACAGTAGTAACGCATCAATTCATAGAAACTTTCCTGCGCAGACCAATGCAAGATACATATTTGACTGGGACTGATGCATCGCCGTGAATTATGTCGCTCTCAAGGCAGGCCCGTGGGATCTTTCGGATCTGGTCAAAGATCCTACAGGTGATGAATTCAAACGGTACCTCGCATCCATTGAAAGCCATGTAAGAACATTTGAGGCCAAGAGGCAGAGTTTGAGGCCCGATATGCCTGCTGCAGAATTTGAGGGCATGATCCGTGAAATTGAGGGAATCTCGGAGAAACTGAGCACAGCTGTAGGCTTTGCGTACCTGGGTTATTACGCAAATACGGCGTCAAACGAGGCATCATCTCTTGTAACTAGAATGGACAAGATGTCGGCCGACGCGGCTAATAGACTACTCTTCTTCAGCCTATGGTTCAAGAAGCAAGTTGATGACGCGAATGCGTCAAGACTAATAGAAGGAGTTTCACCTGTCTACCGTGAACACCTGCGTCATGAGCGGGTTCTAGCAAAGTATTCCCTCACAGAGCCAGAGGAGAGAATAATAAATACGCTTGATGTGACAGGCGCCAGCGCTCTTGTAAAAATATACGACAAGATAACTTCCGCCTTTGAATTTCAGATGAAGTTAAAGCGCGGCAAAAAAACCATCATCAGGAACTTTGACAACAGGGAAAGGTTGACCTCACTTGTTAGGAGTGCGGATCCTTCAGAACGCGAAGCTGCCTACAAGGCGCTGTTTGCAGTCTACAGTAAAAACTCAGGCGTGTTGGGAGAGATCTACCAGAACATCATTGTCAGGTGGCGCGATGAAGGGATGTCCATGCGCGGGTACAACAGCCCAATATCCATAAGGAACATTGGAAACGACTTGGACGACACAACGGTTGATGCTTTACTTGCCGCATGCCGCAAGAACAGCTCTGTCTTTCAAGAGTACTTTAAGGAAAAGGCAAAGATGATTGGTGCAAAGAGACTGCGCCGCTATGACCTCTATGCCCCGATATCGACAAAGAGGTCGGGCAAAAAGTTCACCTATGGCAAAGCGGTCTCGACCGTTCTTGACACGTTTGGAAGCTTTGATCCGCAAGTGCGCAGGCTCGCTGAGCGTGTTTTTCAGGAGCGCCATGTCGATTCGGAGATAAGAAAGGCCAAGAGGGGTGGCGCATTCTGCCACACGGTCAGTCCCCGGATGACGCCATACGTGCTTCTGAACTTTGATGGTCGGACACGTGACGTATCTACCATTGCCCACGAGTTTGGTCATGCCATCCACAGCATGCTTGCCCGGGATCTTCCCCTCACAGTTGCGCATGCGCCGCTGCCGCTTGCTGAAACCGCTTCCGTGTTTGCAGAGATGTTGCTGAACGAGAGGTTGATGGAGACTCTGCCCGCAGCAGAGCGCAGGCTCTTGCTTGCAGAGCAGATGGATGACATGTACGCCACCATAATGAGGCAGGCGTACTTTACGCTCTTTGAGGTAGATGCGCACAGGGCCGTAGGCGAGCAGGATGCTACAATAGACACTGTATCTAAGATCTATCGTGATAATCTGTCAGAACAGTTCGGCAACTCGGTACAAGTTGCTAGTGAGTTCCAGTGGGAGTGGGTCTATATACCGCACTTTTACCATTCGCCGTTTTATTGCTACGCGTATTCGTTTGGCAACTTGTTGGTACTATCGCTTTACAAACAGTTCAAGCTTGAAGGCAAGTCATTTGTACCAAAGTACCTTGGCATTCTCGCAGCTGGCGGGTCGCGCAAGCCTGAAGATCTCTTGATGGATGCCGGCTTTGATATTTCAAAGGAAGAGTTCTGGCAGCAGGGCTTTGACCTTGTACGCGAAAAGGTTCAGCAGCTGAAAGAGCTTGCGCCGCGGTAAGGACGCGCTTCTCGCAGCGGCCATATCAGGTTCCATCCTCATAGGTATACTCTTGCCGCAGGCAGGAGGGGCAGTGGAGCCATACCTGCTTGTGTGGCTCGGAGCTCTCTTGTTTCTCAACCTGCTCAGGCTTGCGCCCAGAGATCTCGCAGGTACATTCTCCAAGCCGCGCCCCCTAGCCGCTCTTGCCATCATCAAGCTGGTCGCGCTTCCCCTTGCAATGTACGCGATGGCATATTTTCTCTATAGGCCTTTTGCGCTTCCGGTTCTTCTTCTGTCAGGAATATCCACCGGCCTCGGCGCGCCATTTGTGACAAACATAGTCGGCGGCCGGCTTCCCCTCATAGTAGGCATGATAATAGTCACGTCGCTTGCCGTACCCTTTGTGCTTCCTTCGCTTGTCCATGCTCTGGTAGGTACAGAATTTGACCTGCCGTTTGCAGACATGGTCATCCTTCTCCTGCTCGCGCTCTTTATCCCGCTTGGCACAGGCTGGCTGACTAAAAAGTATGCCCCGTCTGCAGCACGTTTTGCCGATAGGAACTCGTTCTTATTTTCCCTGGTATTTGTAGTCCTCATAAACATGGGCATGTTCTCAACGCTTTCCGGATACTTTTTTACCAACCAGCTTTTTGTGCTTCAAACCCTTGCCGCGTCTTCACTTGCCTACGCCGCCTTTGCGGCAGTTGGATATGCAGGCACACAGAAGGGCGAGCGCGCGGCCGGCATGATATCAATGACCTATGTCAATAACACGCTGGTCATGGTTTTTGCTGCACAGTTTTTCGGGCCGCAGGTAGCCGCCCTTGCTGCAATATACAACCTGCCGTACTACGCGGGAATACTCGTACTCAAAAGGATCATGAACCGCTAGCCTTGGCTTGCATCAAGTATAGCCTTTGCCTGTTTGTAGTGAACTGCATCTATCATCTTCCCCTCAAGCCTCACCGCCCCCTGGCCGCTTCCCTTTTCCATCGTCTCGCCCAGCGCGGCGACTACCTTTCTGGCCCACTCCACCTCGGCTTTGGTCGGGAGAAATACACCATGTACCGGCTCTATCTGTCCCGGATGGATTATGCTCTTGCCAGAATATCCCAGGCGCTTTGCTACAGTCGCGTCCCTTACGAGACCTTCTCTATCATCCACCTTCTGCCATATGGCATCTATTGCATGCACACCGGCAGCCCTTGCGTCCACGGGAATCTTTGCCCTTGCGTACTCGTACCCCGTAGCGTCGCTTTCATCATAGTCCATGCGCATGTCATGCAAAAAGTCAAAGACGCCAAAGACAAGTGCGTTCACCCGCTCGTTGGCTGAGGCTATCAGATAGGCGTTAACCACTCCTTTTGCGGTCTCGATCGAAGGCATGACTGCTGTCTGGCCAAGGCCCCTTTCAGTCTCAAGCCCAGATATGATCTGTGTTATTTCCGCCACGTTGCCAGCATCGTCCACCTTGGGGATGACCACACCGCTTATTCCCTTTTGCAGCACTGCCTTCAGGTCTGCCGGAATAAGTCCGGATTCTGGCGAATTTGTCCTTACATAGACGGGGCTCTTGAATTCCTGCCCCTTTCCGAGTGCATCTGCGATGGTTGTACGCGCGGCATTCTTTTCGTTTGCAGGGACAGAATCTTCAAGGTCCAAGCAGATAATGTCTGCTGCAAGCGTCCTTGCCTTTTCAACAAAGCGCGCGCTGTTTCCGGGTACAAAAATCAGGCTTCTGAACATCATGTTGCTTCTTTTTCTTCAAGAAAGGAAAGTAGAGAGAGGGGAAAAATGTTTCCCTATAGCTTTTGTGGCGTCGTGAGGATCTTGCCGAACTGCTGTGCCTCTGCCATCATGATGTGTCCCTTTACCATGTCGGAGAATGGCAGGGTAGTGTCTATGACCGGCTTTATCTTTCCCTTTGAGACCCAGTACATCACCTGTTCCAGCTCTGCCTTGGTTCCTTGTGTAGAACCGAGCAGGTTGGTTCCCTTGAAGAACAGGTACCGCAGGTCTATGGTCGAGTCGTAGCCAGTGGTTGCGCCCGTTGCAACAAGCGTGCCGGCCATCTTGAGCAGGCCCACTTCTTGCGGAAAGACGGACTTGCCAATGTGTTCGAATACTACGTCAACTCCGCCGGACTGGCCCAGCTCTTTCAATACTCCGCGCACTTTTTTGTACCAGTCAGGTTCGCGGTGGTTGACTACGTAGTCTGCCCCGATCTTTAGGCACTTGTCCTGTTTGTCCTTGTTGCCGGCTGTTGTGATAACCGTGCAGTTGTATAGCTTGGCGATCTGGATTCCGACCATGCCCACGCCCGAGCCTCCGCCCATTATCAGAACAGTCTGGCCGGGCTTTATCTTGGCTCTGCCTACCAGCATGTGCCATGCGGTCATGCCCACCATAGAGACTGCGGCCGCTTCTTCAAACGGCACATTTTCAGCTATTTTTACGACATTTACCTCAGGAAGGTGTGTATACTGCGCAAAGCCGCCCCAGAGCGGGCCAGTCTGGAAGCCCCAGATGGTGCGGTCGTCACAGTCATACTCTCTGCCTGAGGTACACGCATCGCACACCCTGCAGGACATGTTGGAATGCGAAACAACTCTGTCACCGACTTTTAGCTTCTGGACATCAGGGCCTGCCTCGACAACCGTGCCGGCCACATCACTTCCTGAAATGTGCGGCAAGGGGGTCTTGACGGGCTCGCCCCAGATAGCCCACAGGTCGTTGTAGTTGTAGGCTGCCGATTCTACCTTTATCAGAACTTCGTCAGGCTTTATCTTTGGAACGTCTATATCTTCAATCTTGACGACCTTTGTTGGGTCTTTGTTGTACTCTCTGAATACTGCTGCCTTCATTGGAGCAAAGGCGCCTAACTGAACTTAAATAGTTAACTATGTATGGCATGGTAAAAGAATGTCCGGCGTTTAGCGCCTATCGATTCTAAAGTCGCGTTTTGGCTGCTGAATGCTCAGGAGGATCTGCTTCAACTCTTCATCAGAAAGCGGCCTGTTCAGCCTTCCAGACGATGCGGCGTTTATCAGATAATTTTCCACCGCTGCGGCAAGGTCCGGTTTGACCAGCCGGATATTCATCAGCCTCTGCCGCGCCTCAGTGTCCAAAAGCGACAAAAGTATGCGCTGGCGCATAGCCTCGGCTTCGCGCTTTCTTGACTCGTCTTCGTTATGTTGCGGGGCAGACATTTTACGCGTAGCGCTGGAGTGCCGGCGCCGTCTTGACGAGCTCCTTGTGGATCTCGGTTGCTAGCCGGTCTAGTCTCTTTGTGCCTTCGCTTGTGACTGCTCTGCCCTTTGCCGGTATCTTTGTGATATAGCCGGCAGCTTCGAGTTTTTGCAGCGCGTGTCGTATGATAGAACCGCCTGCATCCCTGTGGTGTGCCAGATTGTAGCCCACTTTCTTGCGTCCACCATACTCCACCTTGAGATCGGAAATGCCTATTGGGCCGTGGAGGTAAACCTTTCTAAGAAGAGAAGCGCACCTTGTAAACCACCATTCCTTGTTTTGGGGCATCCTGTCGGCGTGTGAGCCTGTCTTGACAAATGCCGACCATGCAGGAGGCTGCATCTTTTCGTCCTCTTTAAGCTGCTTGGCAAGCCTAGTGATAAGCTCGTCAGCCGGAACATCGTAAACCTTGGCCATGTAATTTTTGGAAATTGCAGATCCCTTATAAATCCTTATTCTGCAAGAATGCGCCTATACGTGTGGCCGCATATGGCACAGGTCAACCTCACTGCCTTTGTGTTTGCGCGCCCCACCCTAACGCGCAAAGTCCTGCCGGGCACTATGAATGCCTTGCACTTTTTGCAGAAAAGCTGCCTTATCGAATACGGTAGCCTAACCCGGTGCCGCATGGCGATTTTTTTTGCAAGTGCCGCCTGCCTTTTTGCCAGAGTCACGTCCCTTTCCCTCAGGGCCGAAGACACCAAGATCTCGATGCGCTCCCGTGCTAGATCCCTTGCTCCTGCCTTTCGATCCCTCATGCTGCAGCCACCTTTGCAGATATTGTCATTTGAAGCAACTTTCCAGAGCAGTTGTATTTTACACGCCGATGCTGGTGCTCATTCGGCTCTGCCAGCGCGCAGTTCATTCTATTTCTCCTCCTGAATTTGAGAACAATATAGCTGTACACCCCGCAGTTGACTCGAAGCACACCTACGAGCCGCTTTTTGCGCCCTTGTACGCGATAGGTGCAGAATCTGCCGTTGTGCATGTAATTTACATGACAGCTCCCAAGGCCAGATATTTAATATCTGATGCCCCTTTGGACAGAGGTGTTAGCAGTCAGAGATCCAAACTACTAACTACTAACTAACTAACGAACGAAAGTACTTGCCTTTATTCAATAGATGAAGCGTCGGGTTTCCCGATTGCTAGAATTTATAAGGCAAGCGTCAAAGGCATGCCACGAAGACCACACTTGTGATAGCAGAGGCTGCAATTGAGAGGGTGCCGGCAGAGATAGTGAACCACCCCGCAGTCGCAAGCCGCGCGCGGAAGCTAGGTCTGAAAGCTTCAGAAACGCTGCTTGACCGGAGTTATCACCATGCCGCCATGAAGGGCCTGCAGGAAAGCTGGAAGCGCGGAAGGCCCGACATAGTCCACTTTGCCCTTATGGAAGCCCTTGACACTCCGCTCTTTGCAAGTGGAGGCCTTGATGTGTACATTCACACATACAATGACAAGATAATATCCATAGCTTCCAGCTTGCGCATCCCGAAATCATATTTCAGGTTTGAAGGAGTAGCGGTCAGCCTTTTCAGAAACAGCGTTATAAAAAGTGATGATGGAAAGACGTTGCTTGAAATGCGGGATGGCACCCTTTTAGAGCTGGTACACCACATTGAAGCAGATAGTGTTGTAGGGCTGTCATCCACAGGCGTCCAGTCGAGCGCCGAGCAGGTCGTTGCAAATAACAATGTCGACCACTGCGCGTTCGTCGTAGGTGCCTTCCCAAAGGGGCATTTCTCTGAAAAGACCACGCAACTTTTCAACTGCACTTATTCTATACAGAACACAGGGCTTGAGACACACGTAGTGATCGCAAGAATACTGTACGAGTGTGAAAAAGCTAGACGGGTGGCTTGAAGCCGGCGTCTACCATAAACGCTATGAACAGTGCCGTCAGGTACGGGCTAGAGAACTTGAACACGGTCCATGAAGCCTTCTCACTTGGCTTGACAAGTAGCCATATAGACATTGCAAGCATTACAGCACCAAACACGCTAGCAGTTATCAGGTATATGAGCCCGAACTGGTTGAAAAAGAACGGTAGCACTGAAAATACCACCATCATGACTGTTGTCCCGGCTATGACCCGTACTGATGACTTTTCGCTAGAGACCACAGGCAGCATTGGCACTTTGGCAGCAGAATAGTCTTTTTTCACATGCAGCGCCAGACTCCAGATGTGGGTCGGTATCCACAGGAATACAAGTCCGGCCATCACCAGTCCTATCTCGATGTTCTGTGTTGTAACTGCCACATAGCCTATCAGGGCGGGCGCACCCCCGGAAAATCCTCCAAGGATGATATTTGACTGGCTGCGCCTCTTCAGCCATTTGCTGTAGACTATGATGTTGTCAAACAGTCCAAACGCCATGAGCGCAAAAGCCCAGATGTTAATGAACCATGCACAGACAAGCGATATGCCCGCGAGTATGATTCCAAAGGCAAGCGCATTTTTAGGCTTTATTCTGCCCGATGGTATAGGTCTGCCCTTTGTCCTTTCCATTATAGCGTCGATATCACGGTCATTATATCCAGTCAGCGTGTCTGCAGCAGCAGATCCGGCAGCGACCCCGGCGATCAGGAGAATCCACAGGAGGGGCTCAATTGGTATGTCAAAGAGTAATGAAGCCGTAAGTGCGGCACCAAAAGCCGTGAAGACAAGCAGGTACCATATCTTGGGTTTGGTTACCTCATAGTAGTCCTTTATCTTGCTGCCAACCGAAACCTGACGTACTGTGTCCAAAGGATCGAGATCTAAGCTAGAGGGGCACTGATGTTATTTATAAATTCCGGAGAGCGTGAAAACAAAGCCTTACGGCTTTAGCCTGCTTTGGTGGAAGTGAGCCAGCCAACCTCCTATACCCCCCCTCAAGGTGCTCCAGTCGTTAAACAGCATACATACATTCAGAGATTTACC
>CAZPIL010000031.1:0-9668 GCA_964586705.1 uncultured Nitrososphaera sp.
TCCCTTGTGACAGCCATTGTTGCCATGATACCCGTATTCGTGGCCGCAAAGGGGGCACAGCATGTGCGAATCCTTGGTCACTTTCTGGACATCAGCAGTGGAATTAAAAAATGATACGCATGACTTAAAGCATCATGATGGGAACGTTTGTTGTTGCAGCTGGACCGGCGCGTGATACTTCTTTCAGTCGTGCTTTATATTGGACTTGGCATTCCAATGAGTCTTCTACATGAAACAGGCCATGTCTATGTCTGCGCTTCAAATGGCTTTGACTACCGCGTCTGGCTGGACTTTACCGGCGGCCACATGCTATGCTTTGGCATGTTGGAACAAAACTTTGTCTATAATGCCATGGGAGGGCTGTTCGGACTTGCAGGGAGCGCGGCACTTGTCATAGGGTACTTCAAAATACGCTACTATGCGTTCTTGGCCGTGGGCCTTGCCTATGCTGTTGATCAAGGTGCCAAGATATTACTCGAAGGCCTGTATGCTTCCTTGTACAACTCCGGCACCATCGATTTTCATATCACTATGCTGCAGGTAGCTTCATGGTTTGGCTTCATGCTATATTTTGCGAGAAAGTCATATGTTGCAAGACAGATAGGAGCTGCCTAGACTCGAGCAAGCGGCATATTATGAGCCTTCGATACTGCCTCATCGTATATCATGCCCTGTTTTATACTGATGGCATTCGCAAGATCGTTTTCCATCACGCCTGACGCGACTTTTTGCACATACGGTGTTATGGAAGATGAAAGCGCGCTTGCCGCATAGCGCGGGACTGTGGATGGCATGTTTGGTACTCGAAGAAAGATGTTGCCAAAATAGTCAAGCTGAGCCGGATTCATTATAGTCCCCATACTGTGGGGCGAATATTCGCCGCTCTGATCTACGTAGGGAAAATTTCCTCCTTGATCAACAGAGACATCGATTATCACCTTCTTGCGCATATCTGATACCTTTTTCAGCGTATCTTCATCCACTACCCTGTCTGCTTTTTCCCTGTCGTAAGTAGCACCGATTATCACGCTCGCTCCTTTTAGAAGATCGTCATCGATTCTGGCATTAACAGTGCACCTGTTAAAGCCCAGCTGCTGTAGATACTTTCTGCGGCCATCGCGCTTTTCTGCTATCAGGAGCTTGGCGCCCAGCGCACTGCAAGTTCGGGCTGCAAACTCGCCAACTGTTCCGCCGCCGTATATCACTACCAGCTTGTCCTGCATAGAGAGGTTTAACGCGAGCTCTCCGGCGAATTTTTGTGTCAAAATTATATGCTCAAAATCAGTGGCTATCTTGGACTTTATCTGATCAAAGCCCGCCTTCATCCTCAGAGAGTTCCCATGTCTCAGTACATTGTTAGAAAAACAGCCTGCCCATATCCCTGCAAGGGTACCTGCTATTTTGCTCATCGGTATCAAGATTGGAGTATTACCTTGTGCATCGACCAATTTCTCAAACGAGATGAAAGTCGCGCCGGATCTGAGTGCCTCCTTTGTAAGCTCCCTGCTTGACTCAAAGTGGTTAAACCCAAATATGGTGTGTCTGGACTCTAGACGCCGGTGCTCGCCCTTACTTAATTGGATTTCTTTGACCTTGATTATCGTGTCTGACTTTGAATAAAGTTCTTCTGCCGAAGTTGCTATGGACGCACCCGCAGACCTGTACTCATCGTCTGAAAATCCGCATTTTATGCCGGCGCCTGTTTCAACTATGACTTGACTTCCGTGAGACCCTATCGAGGCGACCGAGCGAGGAGTAAGTGAAACCCTATTCTCATATTCTTTTAGTTCTTTCGGTACCCCAATTATCAACGTAGGCAGTAGAACAGAATATCTATTATGATTTTCTCTCACCGTACTGCCTTTGTTATTTCTGCCTGCGAACCAAAGGTCTCTGTTGCTTCTGGTATGCGCACGGCTATTGCCCTGCGCGCTGATTCTATGAACACACCTTTAGGATCGTCTTTCTTTAAAAACTTGAAAAATTTACCCGGTGAGCTTAATTTAGCAAAATAAATCGATGAACTTTCCTCAATTATCATATCCGCGTCATTGCATGAGACGCCGTTCTTTCTCAGATGTTGCTCTAGCTTTGCCGCAAATTGGGCAAAGTGTGCCGAGTAGGGATTGTCGTCAAAAGCTGACATCTGACTTCCCTACTTTGTATATGGAAGAGGATGAATTTTAGTCTTCCAGCCAACCTTCGGTAAAATCCTGCGTAGAGTAGTATCTCAACATCAGTTCCTACACGACCAATGATCCGTTTTTCGGCGTGCCGACTGGTTGTTTGGCAAGCGGGTGGTCTAATGAACTCATATACTTTGCATGAATCTTTTCGACTATGGGCATATTTCTGGCAGGGTCCTCTGAAATGATTGCACCTGACTTGCCCTTGACGCACCTGTGTGAGCATTCTTCAATGTCGGTGGAAAAGTAGGCTCGGGATCTCCTCCGTGTGTTGGTAAGCTTTTTTTCACCGCTTGCCGGTATCAAAGTAAATCTTTTCTACTGTCTGGTCGTAGAAAACCCTGCAGGGTGTACGAAGGGTTGCCCTTCTCGTCCACCGTTGCAATCTGTGATTGAGCTTGCTCTGCAGAAACTTGCTAACTTGCCCCTCTATCATGGGTCTGTCCATTTCCTAAAGAGCCCTTGATCTTTATGATCCGCACCTTGAGAGTTTTGATATAAAGTTTAAGACATCGAACGTCGAACCTATGATATGGTTGAAAAGTACCCTGCAGCGCCTGACTTTGCGCTATGGCCACTTCTGGCAGGTAGGGCAGCCGGCGATATGGCAATGTCAACGTCGCTTTTTGTAGCAAGGATGCTTCAAATAGGACTCGAGTCTGCAGATTCTGCCGTGACAAAATACATAGAACTCACAGAGGAAGAGATTAAGCGAGCTCAAAAGCATGAAAGTGTCAAGGTTGAGTGACTTTTCTCAGGCTCGTGTTGTAAAGGAGTCCAAATCTGTGGGCTTCGTCCCTCGCATGCTGCAGCATCTTGAGGGCCGCGCTTCTTCTTGGCAGTAAAAGCGGCTCACCTATTCCTTGCAAATAGATCTCTTCATTTTCCTTGGCAAGGCCAATGCAAGGCAAACTTGATAATCCTATGCTTGCAAGTGCGTTTGCGGCAGCCGCAAGTTGTCCCTTGCCACCGTCAACGACCACGAGGTCTGGCATATCGCTTTTTGCGTAACGACGCCGGACAATTTCGCCTATCATTGCAAAGTCGTCTTGGCCTTTCACGGTCTTTATACGGAACTTGCGGTATCCATCCTTGTCCGGCTTGCCGTTTGAGAATCTGACACTTGCGCCGACTGCTATTGTCGTTCCAAGGTTTGATACATCAAAACAGTCTATGACTTCTGGCATCGATGAAAGCGTAAGTACCTTTTGCAGTTCAACAACTGCAGGAGCATACCCGCGCTCGACATACATTGCCAAGTTACGCATCACAAGTTCCATAAGCTTGTGCCGCTCGCCTGATTCCGCGCCTGCTATGTGTACCCTGTGTCCTGCAAGCTTTTCAAGTGATTCTTGGAGTAACCGTTTTGAATCCGGCTCCTCGCTTGTGTATATGACTTGGGGAATAGCTGGTGACGACGAAAAATATTGTAAAAGAAATGTTGAAAATGAGTTGTCAGCCATGACTTCAAATTCGAATTTCTTGCGATCAGATATCACACCCTTGCTCCTCTTGAGTGTCATGACATGTGCTATTCCTTTTTTACAGTCGCGGAGAATGCCCACATATTCTTCATCCAGACTCCTCGTTGCCTTTTCCATCTTTTGTTTCACCCGCAGATTGTTTAGCTGATAAAGCATGTCCCTGATCTCCTTTGCTTGCTCATAGTCTCCAAGGTCAGACGCCTGCTTCATTTCAAGTTCCATTTTACGCACGAAATGATCGATACTATTTTTGCCTTCAAGTATATCGCGCAATAACTCTATTCCTTCCATGTACTTTTCGCGGGTTACGTTTGCAATGCATGGTGCATCACAGTTTTTTATGAAGTATTGGAGACATGGCGTCTTTGGAAGTCTCGTACATATCCTAACCTTGAATAGCTTACGCAGAAGGCCTGCAGTGAGATATTTTGAACTGCCGCGGACAAAAGGCCCGTATACCCTGCCTTTTGGACCCTGAAATTTGCCGTTTCTATTCCTACGCGCGACTAGAAGCCGCGGAAACGTTTCGTCTGTGATCTTTAGGTAGGTGTATCGACTATTGTCCTTGAGTTCTATGTTAAAGGCCGGTCTATACCGCTTTATCAGATTGGACTCGAGCAGGAACGCTTCTGTTTCATTATCTGTGACGACAAATTCAATATCGATTACCTCTTCCACAAGTCTCATGGTTTTAGGATCCAGATCACGTTTGGCAAAATAAGATGCAACACGCTTGCTCAGGTTCTTTGCCTTGCCTATGTAGATTATCCTGCCCGCGTTGTCCTTCATTAGATAGACGCCTGGCTCCTTGGGGATCCTTTTTTCTCGAAGACTTGTAGTAGACAGCGTCATTGCTTGCGCTGCACCAGCTGCTGGTCTATTGCCATCTTGGATTTTAGGTACTGGCCCGTGTAGCTTGTTGAATGCTCGCTTATCATCTCCGGTGTTCCTTCTGCAACTATCCTGCCTCCACCTTCACCTCCCTCCGGTCCAAGGTCAATTATCCAATCTGCAGACGCAATCACATCTAGGTTATGTTCTATGACTATGATCGTGTTGCCAACATCTACCAGTCTTTTCAAGACATGCAATAGCTTGCTCACGTCTGCAAAGTGTAGACCAGTAGTTGGCTCATCTAGGATGTAGACCGTTCTGCCCGTGTCACGTCTTGATAGCTCTGCTGCTAGCTTGATCCTCTGTGCCTCTCCGCCCGACATGGTCGTCGCCGGCTGACCCAATCTCAAGTATCCGAGCCCTACATCGTTTAGCGTCTGCAGCTTTTTTGTTATCGCAGGAATATTGGAAAAGAACCCGAGCGCCTCTTCAATAGTCATATCAAGCACATCAGAAATTGTCTTGCCCCTATACTTTATCGCAAGAGTCTCCGAGTTATAGCGCCTACCCTTGCATTCGTCACATGTCACGTACACGTCGGGTAAAAACTGCATTTCTATCTTTTTTACACCGCCTCCCTCACATGCATCACATCTGCCTTCCGATACATTGAATGAGAATCTTCCAGCAGAATACCCCATCTCTCGTGCCTTTGGAGTTTTGGCAAACAACTCTCGGATTGGAGTGAATGCATTAACGTACGTGGCAGCATTTGACCTTGGCGTCCTGCCTATGGGCGATTGGTCAATTCCGATGATTTTGTCTATTTGTTCCAGACCTGACAACCCGTTATGCCTGCCCGGGCGTTCCTTTGCGTTATAAAAATGCACAGCAAGAGCATTGAACAGGATATCGTTTACAAGGGTGGACTTGCCCGATCCTGAAACACCTGTCACGGCTGTCATACAGCCAAGCGGAAATTTTGTATCTATTGACTTCAAGTTGTTCTCAGATGCACCGTGTACCGTCAGCCATTTCGTGGGCTTGATGCGCTTGTTGGTATGGATGACGACTTTTTCACCGCGCAGAAAGGCGCCTGTGACAGAACCGGGGCTTGACAAGATATCCTGCAACGTGCCGCTTGCTACAATCTGTCCTCCGTGAATCCCTGCGCCTGGTCCGACATCAATGACCCAGTCAGAACTTCGTATTACTTCCTCGTCGTGCTCTACGACTATGAGCGTGTTGTCTAGATTGCGCAGCTTCTTAAGCGTATCAATCAACCGAATATTGTCACGTTGATGGAGCCCGATGGTGGGCTCGTCTAAGACATAAAGCACTCCTGTGAGGTTTGAACCTATCTGGGTTGCGAGCCTAATCCTCTGAGACTCACCTCCTGAAAGGGTTGCACTCATCCTGTTCAGTGTTAGGTAATTGAGCCCTACATTGAGCAGAAACTCGAGTCTTGAAACCACCTCTTTTAGTATTGTCCGGGCAATAAGGCGTTCTGTATCGGTCAGGCTTATGGACTTGAAAAAGTCATAACACGTGTCTATCGATAGATCACATACTTGCATTATTGACTTGTCGCCTATCTTTACGGCAAGGGCTTCTTCGCGTAGACGTTTGCCGTTGCAGAGCTCGCAGGGGCGCTCACGCATAAACTGCATCAAGTCCTCCCGCTTACTTTCAGACTCCGTCTCACGATATGTGCGTTCAAGGTTTGGTATCACACCTTCAAATGTCCCGCGGTATTCCCATCGGCTGTCTGAATATTTCGATTCATATCTGAAGTGTATATCCTCGTCAGTGCCGTATAGTATAACTTTAAGCTGGCGGTCTGTCATCTTTGCGACTGGGATAGAGAGGTCAAAGCCGAACTTACGTCCAACATCCTTCAGCATCGACGCGCGGAACGTTGCAAAGTGTCCTGTCCAAGGTCTAATTGCACCTTCGAGTATGCTCTTTTGTCTATCCGGTATTATCAGGTCAGGATCGAACTCTATTTTCATTCCTAGTCCATTGCACTGAGGACACGCGCCAAATGGGGAGTTGAATGAGAACGTTCTGGGCTCTATATCACCTATTGAAAGCTCACAATGTGGACATGAGTTTTTTTGTGAAAACATTAGATCCTTTCCATCTATTGCGACTATGACAGTGCCATTCCCGGCTTTTAGTGCTGACTGTATTGACTCAAAAAGCCTGCTCTTTTCTTCTATAGATGGTCTGAGCCTGTCAACTATGATTTCGATCGTATGCTTTTTCTGTTTGTCCAGCCTTGGTAATCGGGGTTTTTCCTCATCTTCAAGGATTGTTATCTCGCCATCAAGCCTTATTCTTGAAAAACCTTGCTGCTTTAGTTCTTCAAACAACTTTTCATAAGTGCCCTTTTTTGCTTGAACAACTGGACCCATAACCATTACATTCTTACCTTCTGCTGACTTGAGTACCAATTCTGTTATCGAATCGACAGACTGACTTACGATCCTGCGGCCGCACCTGGGACAGTGAGGAATGCCTATTCTAGCGTAGAGCAGGCGCAAATAGTCATAGATTTCTGTAACGGTGCCAACTGTTGAGCGGGGGTTCTTGCTCGTAGTCTTTTGTTGTATTGATATGGCTGGAGAGAGTCCATCTATCGAGTCAACATCGGGCTTGTCCATAAGTTCGAGAAACTGCCTCGCGTACGCTGAAAGTGATTCGACATACCTACGCTGTCCTTCAGCATATATCGTATCAAACGCAAGTGTAGACTTGCCCGATCCAGAAATGCCCGTCATTACAACGAGCCTATTCTTTGGTATTTCTAGGCTAACGTTCTTCAGATTGTGCTGCCTAGCTCCGCGGATTATTATCTTGTCGTGCATTAGGAGACCTCCGCGACAGGATTGGGGTCACCTATTGTCTTCTTTATTTTGACAAGCTTTTCTCTGTACATTATGGCCTTTTCAAATTCTAGTTGCTCCGCATATTTCTTCATCGTCGCCTCTGTCTCTATCGCAAGGTGCAAGAGGTCACGCCGGGTCATAGACTTTGTCTCGGCTGCTTCTGTTATTTCTGCTGACGCGCCTTCTGGCACAGGTTTGACTATGGTCTTTGGAGTTATTTTGTGACGCCTATTATAGGCAAGCTGGCGTGCACGTCTGCGCTCCGTCTCTTCTATTGCTTCCTTCATGGATCTTGTGACCGTATCGGAATACATGATGACTTGTCCATCGATGTTGCGCGCGGCCCTGCCAAACGTCTGGATGAGGCTAGTGGTGTTGCGCAAAAAGCCTTCTTTGTCTGCATCGAGTATCGCTACGAGCGAGACTTCTGGTATGTCAAGCCCTTCTCGCAAGAGGTTTATACCTACGATCACATCGAACTCGCCGAGGCGTAACTGGCGGATAAGCTCGGTGCGCTCCAGTCCTTCTATTTCAGAGTGCAAATAACGTACACGTACCCTATTCTTTGCAAGGAACTCTGCAAGATCCTCTGCCATCCTCTTTGTAAGAGTCGTTACAAGGGTTCGTTGACCCTTCTTCGCTCTCTTTTTTATCTCTGAAATCATGTCTTCTATCTGACCCTTCTTCGCTCTCACCTCAACTTTGGGATCAACAAGCCCTGTGGGCCTTACCAGCTGTTCTACAACTTGCCAGCTTGACTTCATCTCATATTGACCCGGCGTAGCGGATACAAACACTACATTTTTCAGGTAATTTTCAAATACCATGAATTTCAGTGGTCGGTTGTCGTAAGCGCTCGGCAGACGGAAGCCAAAATCAATAAGCGACTTTTTGCGAGTCCTGTCACCATTATACATGCCATGCAGCTGTGGCAAAGTTACATGTGATTCATCAATGACTAACAAAAAGTCGTCTCCAAAAAAGTCAAGGAGGCAGAATGGCGGCTGACCTGGCTCCCTACCGTCAAGGTGGCGGGAATAGTTCTCTATTCCAGAACAGTAGCCAAGCTCTGCTATCATTTCAAGATCGTATTTTGTTCTTGATACAAGCCTTTGTCTCTCTAGCTCTGATGGCAGACTTGGCAGCCAGCTCTCCATCTCTCCCTTTATAGAATCGACTGCACGAAGCCGCGACTCATCGGCTGTGATGTAGTGCTTGGCAGGAAATATCCTGACGGCGTTTGCGTCACGAATCTTTTTCATACTGACATGATCATGTATGCTTATGCGCTCTATTTCGTCACCAAACATCGCAACCCTGATCACGTCGTCAGAGTACCCCGGGATGATGTCGATCGTATCTCCCTTTGCACGAAAAGTACCGGGGACAAGAGCCACATCGTTTCGCTCATAGCGCGCCTCAATGAGGTTGTGAATAAGCACTTTGCGGTCAATAACATCACCTTTCTTAAGGGATATGGCTGTCTCTTCCCACTCTTTTGGTGAGCCAAGAGAATAGATGCAGGAGACGGTCGCAACTATGATTGTGGGCTCGCCTGACATGAGCATCGCTGTGGCTTCAAGGCGCATCTTTTCAATCTTTTCATTTACCTCTGTATCTTTTTCGATGTATGTATCAGTCTGAGGTAGATAACTTTCGGGCTGGTAATAGTCATAAAAGCTGACAAAGTACCCGACGTTATTCCTTGGGAAAAACTCTTTGAATTCTGCATAGAGCTGCGCAGCGAGGGTCTTGTTGTGTGATATAACAAGGGCATTCTTACCTGTGCGAGCGACAAGGTTTGCAATAGTAAAGGTCTTGCCGCTTCCTGTCACACCAAGCAGAGTCTGCCTTCCTGCTCTTCCTACCCCTTCTACAAGCTTATCTATGGCCTCCGGCTGGTCACCTGCCGGTTTGAAAGTATTAGAAATTGAATAGCTTCTGGACACTGAAATCAAGGGAATTTTAATCTCAAAAACGCGCATATATACTCAATGACGCTTTTATGTGCTCAAAACAGGCATTTCTTGCCTCTTTCTCGTTGGGCCAATGAAAACACTTTAAAATCATGTAGCTGCATGTATGAGCGTAAGGCCCGACTCATCGGGTTTTCGCATTTACGAAATCGGTGATATAGAAAAAAATGTGTGGCATTGGAGGAATTGTGAGTAAGAATGGCGAGGATGTTGTGCCGCTTATTGGCATTATGCTCTCGCGCATGGCAAAACGCGGGCCTGACGGCGCCGGCGTCGCCACAGAGCAGTCCATTGTAA
>CAZPIL010000032.1:0-9491 GCA_964586705.1 uncultured Nitrososphaera sp.
CCATTACACCCGAAGGAGTGCATGGCTTTAGATGCGCCATACCGTTCTGGAGCATGCCGGCGCTATACGGTGTAAGACCATCCACGTCCTTTAGAGGGTTGATAGAACTTGTCACCACAAACTCATCAATGTGTTTGGGTAAGGGCAATTGCACAAGTATGCCATGCACCTCTGAGTCGCCATTCAAGAGTTGCACGAGGTCAAGAAGCTCCTGCTGCGTAAAGGAAGTTTCGAGCCTGTGATCGCGTGTGGCAATTCCGAGTTCCTTCGCTGCTTTCTGTTTGCTATTGACATAGGTTGCGGAAGCGGGGTTATCGCCTATAAGCACAGTGGCTAGACATGGTGTTATACCCTGTGTCTTCAGCTCCCCTACAGCTCTTCTCACACGTTCTTTGACGTCTGATGCCACCTCAAGCCCTGAAAGTATCTTTACCAAACGCTAACCCTGCTCCTCGCTCGGTATTTTGCTTTTCCGTTATTCGCATGAGAAACTAAATTAACAAGAATTTATGACAGATATTGATGGCCAACCAATTTCTGCAGAGGCGCTGGCTAGATTTTAGGAACGGCCACAGCATCTATCTAGCGTTCGTGCTCACATTCATCAACTTCATACTTATTACCTACAATTTTGCGATAGATAGAATATCCCTCCTACAGGGAATAATAGACAACACGATAGTATTCGCGATATTATTCATCTTTATCTATGTACCTGCCGCTATTGCAATTGGCTATTACCATAGGAAGAAGCAGTACACTATCGAAAATGAAGCATGGATAAAAGAGAACTGGATATGGGCGTGGATATCCATGTACCAGATTCGCTTGATAGAAGGTAAAGTGACGCCGGAGGAGACAAGACAAGTCAAGGAATATCTTGATGCAATACTCAAGGCGCACAAGAAGGATTCTCTGATAGGTCCCGAGACAGAGGGTCCGGTCGAGGGCAAATTTCCGGCCTAAGATAGGCCAAGCTTGTTCCTTATTCTTCTTAGTTGGTTCTTACGGATAAAATGTCGGACGTCACTTTCATGCATACTGTCGTATCCCCTTTCCTTCGGTCTGTATGAGAGATAATAATAGAGCATATAAAACGCACCGATTCTCCCGATAGGCCTTCCAGTTACAAGGTACTTGAGGAACCGGCCAAGTGCAAAAAGCGGGTGGTATCCAAGCGTTCTCATACTTGCTCCAAACTCGTAAAAGTGGTGGTTCGCGCCCAGAGGTCGGATATGCTCAAACCGGGCTTCATCAAAAACTACGTATGAGTATCCATACTGTATCGCAGTATGCAGCACCAGCGATTCATAGCCCATTTTTTCAGGGTATAGACCATGGTGTGCCTCAAAGAATTCATTTTTGACAAACCTGCCCGCACCGTGTGGCGTTATTGCTTCATGTTCTCCATAGTTACCGGATGCTACAGCCACATTAGTGCCGTCCATGTGGCGCATAATCTTCTCTGCATAGCTTTTTTCGTATACTGTATCATCGGTACTCAACATGTGGTAGTTAGTCGGAGACAGACCATTTTGCCTTGCATATGTAATCGCCTTATTCCAGTTGCGCACTACACGGGAAATGTCGTAGCCCAGATCCGGGTTGGTCACCACGTGTAACTCTCGCCAGTCTGCCTGCAACGTTCTCAGTATATTAGGTGTTCTATCACTTGAACCATCGTCTACTACGATAACATATTCAGGCCGGACAGTTTGGACCTTAAGTGAAAGCAGTGCCCGTTCTATATCAGATTCCGAGTTCCGACAGGTCAATATAGCAAAATATGTACCCAAGGATAACAAATTGCTCCTAAGACCAGATATTTAACTCTGGCATCCCTTTGTGTATTGCTGTTAGCAGGCACAAAGCCAACTACCATACGCGCAGACTTGCTTTCATGCCAAAGTCGAAGCACAGGTTCCTTGTTCACCAAGATCATCTATTGCATCATAACTTGTCATCCATTCTCATGCTGCGGTTAACAAAAAGACGCCACCACACTTCGAGAGCAAGGATTCCGAACATCTTGTTGATGTAGCGGATATCACGGTTAGCCTTTAGCCTTGCACATGTTTTTTGCACCCACTCTCTGCTTATGACGCCTTCCTGGACTATCAAAGAGTCAGGGTTAACATAGTTTTCAATAATTCCAAGTGTATCTCGGTTCCACAGTGCAATGGTGTCGATTGAGAACCCCTTCTTGATAGGCTCGGCAGTTATACCCTGCCTCTTCAGAAGCGACCGGAGAAGGAGCTTGCCCATAGCAGTTTCGGGGCAGTACTTTAAACGCCATGGCAGATGAGTTGCAAAGGCAGTTATCCTGCGCGAAAGAAAAAGCGACATTATCTTTGCGTCCAACGCCTTTGCAAAAGCTGTATTTGCAGGAATCCAGTCGTAGAGAAGCTTGCCATTATAGTCAGCCAAAAAGACTTGGTCAAGTGGCGCAAGTTTGTTGTCAAAGTACTTGCGCAGCAGAGAGTATATCCGGTCCCACGAAAACCTGACTTTAGGTCCGAACATTTTTTCCTGGTCTGGCACCCAGTCCCGCTCATGACACGAAAGGTATAGCCTAATCCTCTCCTTCCAGATATTCTTTTTCGGCAAAAGTGACAGGTATTTCTGATAGCGGAAGGTATAGCCGCCGAACAGCTCATCACCGCCGTCGCCGGAGAATATTATTCGGGACTTTGCTCGAGCAAGTTCAAGCGCGTAATACTGATACAAGTTCCAGCGCGGCTCCCGGCTCATGCCGATTAATAGGGGCAACTCTGACAGCACATCGTCTTTTATCACAGCGTCAAAGTCACAATCAAACGCGCTGGCGACGTTGTGTGCGTATCCTACCTCGTCATCTGCGTCACCGAAACCCATGCTCACACACGACACCTTAACATCTGGTCTGAATGTTTTCAGCATTACAAGTGTGAAAATAGAGTCCACGCCGCCACTCAGAAGAACTGTGGCTTTTCTTGCCTTCAGCTTTGCGAGGTCGCGCTCGATTATGCTCAAAAGCCCGGATTCGGCGTCACCAAAGTCCGCCCGGACAGGCATGAAGTGGACCTTAGAAAGGGGTCTTGTCAGGGGTCTTGCAGGATTATATCGCAGCGTGAGTATGTTTGCTATGGCATCATAGTCTGTTTTCACGGAAAAACACGCCTTCTATCAGTCCTTATCTAGCTCTACCTGCTCTAGACGAGTAAGTGCCTGCATTATCTCGCCTTGCAGCTGCTCGATACTCTTTTCTTCAGCCTTGAACTGCTTCTTGTCCGAGTCGTCAATTATTTTCTCCGGTGTTGGCATTACCTGCACTTTTTCGACGACCAGTGGTTTAACACTTGACATCGCGGCCAGCTTGGAGTCGATTGCAGATATTCTGTCCTGAATGAGTGATACTAGCTGGGTACGCACTTCCTTAAGGTCAGCGTACTCGGCGACAGGCTGCAGCATGGCAATTCTTTCATTGAGAGAATCAAGATCGCGTTTGTATTTCAATAATAGGCGATCACGTTCTAGACGGTCAACCTTGCCTTCTTGCGCTGATTCGTATATGCGCGTTATCGCCTCTGCAGCAAGTGTTTTCTCGAAGAGGAGCGATGCAAGTTCGACTCGTGCCGCATTGACAGACTCTGGCCTCTTCGCGACCTTGGCCTTGAGCTTTGACACCTTGGCCATAACAGCAGCCGAGATTGCCCCTGCAGCTGAAGATCCCGCGATAACTGCTAACTCCTCTACCATGATGATCTAACTGTATAGGGATACAGAAAAGCTTTGCTAGATGACCTGTCTCTTTATCCAGGAATATTTGCGCATTCGCGCTTCAGGGTAGCCGCACTTGGCACACTGCTTGTGGCGCTTGTGAAATGAGTTGTGCCCGCACCTTCTGCAGCGTATGTGTGTCTTTTTGCGGGTAAACTTGCCCATCGAGGTTGTGCCTTTGGTCATCTCTTGTCACCTACTTTGGAGGGGGCGATATGATGACTACGTTGTCCCCTCTGACGACAATGGTACCGAGGTCATTGGTTTGGCCCTCGTCCAGAATCTCAGTCGAGTCTTCAAGGAGTAAGTTCATGTGCTGGTCAAAGCCGTGGAGATTCCCCCTGATGACCTTGCCGCCCTTCAACTTAATGAGCACTACTTTTCCAAGGCTCTCATCTAGAACCTTAACAGCCATATCAACAGACATGTAATTTATCGAAAGTTAAGCGCATTGACGCCATATATTAAAATTCGCACGCGCTAACTAGGCACCTTGGAAAATCGCACTTATGATGCCGGTAGTTATTTCTTTTACCAGTTGTCTGCCTTTTTCAGCAGATGCCTTTCGCGGATCTCCCCAGATGCCGTTGCCAGTTACTTTCACAAAGGAGCCCGGACTTTCAGATATTTTTGCAAAAGCTGCCTTGCTTGGTTTTTTAGAGCTGGGTCTTGCCCGCTCCATGTGCACAAGCTCTGGTGCGATTGCAAGGATGAGCGATGTCTCGGCATCACCGGCATGGCCGAGCTCCTGTTTCATATAATGCCAGTAGTGGATTACACTTACAGAAATACCGCCAGAACCGCGAGTAATTCTCTTGAGAGCCCCCATGTTGCCATGATGGCCGTTTAGCACCACGACGTCTTTTATGCCGTTGCCCGCAAGCGACAGGCAAGCGTCTTTGACGAAAGAGTATAATGTAGACTTTTGCACAGAAACATTGAACATCGGCGCGTGTTCGTACGATACGCCATATGCGATTACAGGTAATACAAAGGCTCCAACATTTTCAGCTACCTGATGTGCTATATACTCTGCAATGAGCGCGTCGGTTGAAACCGGTAGATGCGCGCCGTGTTGCTCAAGAGAACCTACAGGGATTATTGCCCGCTTACATCTTTTGATATCATGCCTGAATCCATGCTCATTCATTGCAGGGACCGGGATAGACATTACGAATGGCGCTCCAGAAAATTACTTGTCATGCACCATGACCCTGCCCCAGTATACCTCTAATCTATTCTCAAGGTATAGCCTGACGGCCTCGAATAAAGTTTCAGCTTCAAGCTTTTGGCCTTTCTTCTTTATTGTTTCAAGTGTGTCATCCTGTGAAACCTTGAACGATTCTTGACAGATTATGGGCCCCTGATCAAGATCCTCGGTGACAAAGTGGGCAGTGCATCCTACAATCCTTGCACCGCGTTCATATGCCTGTATGTACGCATACGCGCCAGGGAACGCTGGAAGAAGCGATGGGTGAATATTGATAATCCTGTTCGGATAGCGCCACACAAAGTTTGGAGTTAGGATCCGCATGTACCGCGCAAGGACGATAAGGTCGACATTGTATTTCTCTATGAGCTCCAAGATCTCCTTTTCTGCTTGCATCTGATCGTTGTGTACCACGGCATGAAATGGAATGCCTGCTTGCTCGGCTTGAGCTTTAAGAGCTAGCTCGCTGCCTATGACTACTGCAATGTCAGCCTTTATTTCGCCCTTCTTGTGTCCCTGTAGTACTCTTGCCAGGCAATGTGACTCTTTGCTGACAAGAATGGCCACTCTGCGCAGACGTCCGGGCTCTTGATAGTGAATCTTGATCTCCATCTTTAGCTTATCTGCAAGCTCAGAAAGTCCCTTGTCAAGTTCTTTCCGGTCGACCTTTTGAAAGGACGCTTCAAGCTGCATTCCAAAGAGCCCGCGCACCACGTTTTGGCTTATCTTTTCGATGTTGCCGCCATTTTTGAAGATAAAATTGGTAATATCTGCAACCACTCCCTTGCGGTCCTTGCCAATGACCGTAACTTCTACTATAGTTCGGGTTGCCGACATCCAAGCGGATAGCGCCTACGCTAGATAAATAAATCTTACAACGGCCAGACTTGAACAAGTGCAAGTATGCGCTAGATATCTGGCCAGCTTGACGCTGTAATGTAGTAGAATTTACAAGTACAAATAAGTTGGAACAGCAAGCCATGGTCAAATATACACATTAAAAAGCGAAGCCTTGGGCGGGATATCCGGCGTCGAAAGACGCTTTCGGACCCGCGACCTCTACCTTACCAAGGTCTTCCAGCATGGCGTTCGCGTCTCCAAAGCCCGCCCAAGATTGGCATAACTTTCAAACATACTTGGAAAGAGTGAATGGAAAGAACACCGTACCGATTAGACTATCTCACGCTAAAAGATATGCCCACGTGCTGACTACTGGAAACGCCCAGGAGCTTCTATCACTTCCAGACTCTACACGGCAGAACGTCATGAAGTCGCTAGTATTGCTATCAAAGTACTGGGGCTGTTACAACCACTGGAAGGAAATCAAGGATAGATATCAGCTAAAGTGGTCCAATGATGACGGCTTGCAGGCATTCAATGAGATCCTTAATGGAAAGAGCAACTACACGGCAATGCTTGAATGGCTAAGGGATACCTGCTCCAAGATACCCAAATCCTATGCCAATATTCTGATATTCAATACCCTTACTGGTCTTAGACCTGATGAAGCGTGCCAGAGCATCCACCTAATCAAGACAGGCAGCGAAAAGTACCTGAATGATGAACGCCTGATACTGGAGCATTTCAATTACAAGGAGGTATTCATACGACGTACAAAGAAGGCATACATCAGCCTGGTTACTCCAGAGATTTTAGGAGCGGCAAAAGACGCTGAGGACTGTGGATATAATGCACTACGCTTGATCGTTAAGCGTCGTAGTTTGGATATGAATATGGCTTTTTGCCGCAAGATATTCAGTACATATCTAAGAATGAATGGGGTAGAATCGGAATTAATTGACTTACTACAGGGTAGGATACCAAAAGCGGTGTTTGCCCGTCACTACTTTAGACCAGACTTTGACAAAGAAGTGAAAAGGATAAGAAAAGTGATTTCTAAACTGTCGTACAGCCTGTAGCCTAGTTTTGAGCTACCTGACAGATAGCCTTCATTATCAGGCAGCTTCGGAGTGGGTGGTACTGCCGCCGCGTACTTCGGGAGTATGCCTTAGGCGTTGGTACCTTGTCGTAAACAGCACGGCTGTTAAGAAGGCAAAGATGCCAACCACTATGGTATAACTCATTAACGAATCAGCCATACTTAAATTACATAAGCTTAAAAATTAAGCATATCTGTACCTGAATTTAGTCTTGCTGCTTTTGACGTTTCATCCTTAAAGTCAGTTTCTAGGACTTTTGGTAGAGGCACTGTTAACCATATTAGAAATCGATTAATCATTCTGACGCATACCATGATGTACCTGTGGCGGCGATACCCAATCGGGTCAGGCTAGGACCGGTCTGCATTTTACCGGTCACTCCTGATCCTTTCTAGGACTGTCAGAATCAACTCTTTAATTTTATCAATGTGAGCGTACACATGCGGCTAAAACCCCGCAGACGACTTCACGGGAAAGGGGCTGAGGGGTTGGCATAGGTTATCCATATCATATCGTTTTCCTCTTAGCCCCACTACAAGAAAACCCAAAGGTTAAGGGCAGCTAGGGTGCGCTTGCTTGCTAAGGACTAGCTCCCTTGACCTTCCCTTTAAAGTCAGTTTCTAGGACTTTTCCTTCCAACAATGTACGCATACGCTTTAATTTCCTGATTCTATTATAGAACTTGTCGGGACAGGCCAGGACCGGATTGCAGGTATTGGCTTGCTTTCTGGTCACCCCTGTTCCATTTTGCTGTACGCTTTACATACACAGGGAAAGATCAGGTTTTCCTTGGCTTTCTTTTTTTATGCTGATATAATTTGAAAACTATCCTAGTCATTTCTTCCATTTCTGGGCTGTCGTCTAACCTTGTAAAATTCATTATGGCAGCCTTTAACCCTTCATTGGTAGGCATCTTTGAAGCAGCAGGGTCAGAAGCTATTCTATCACTGACTAATCTTTTAGAATTTTCAAATCCTTCAGTTATTCGTACATTGGGGTTTATACTGTTACCATATAATTCCACTATCCCTAGTTTCTCCATCTCGAAAAGAAGTCGATGGTATTTTCTCATGTCATCTTGAGTGAAGCATATTTGAATCTAAAAAGGTAGTGGGAGAGGGTCAAGCCTTCTTCACCTTGTCTAATAGTCTGTGATTCTGTTGCTCTAGCCAATCTACCCTTACATCTAACTCAGTTTTTAGGACTAAAAAGAAAGTCTTTAATCATATCCATACGAGCTGCCGCGTAGCGGAAATGACTTCACAAACCGCAGGGCAAGGGTTGGCTCTTGAAGATTCCCATACAGCCGCCCTTAGCCCTTTCTATGACTGTCACTTATCCTCCAGTGTCCCAATCCAGCCCTTAAGCAAGAGTGTACCATAGATGCTATGGTCCTAAATCATTTCCAGTTCGGTTTCTAAGTAGTCCTTGATGCGGAATTGTAATTCCTGTTTGGCTAGCTCTTCTGGCTCTCTACCTTCCATCTCTGACATGGCAAACAGGATATTCCAATACTTGTCATCCAGCTTGAGAGAAAGGGAGCGGGGGGCTCCATATTCGATTGCCTTTGTTGTCATTCCTCATAAACCTCCAGTGTATTTCCCTTTGACACGTAGGTTATGAATACGTCCTTCTTGAGTGACGCCAGCATAGCCTTCGCATTTTTGCCTTTGAGGGTTAGAATCAGTCGTTCTTTTGCCATTCGATTACCTCCTTCTCTCCTCAAATTCGTCCCATCGCTGCTCCCATTCTGCATCGTATTTGTCGAATAGCTGCTTACCAAGTGTAGTTAGGGAGATCTCATTACCCAGCTCTGCATTTACCATTTTTGCCACCATGACGTTTACCTTGGGTGCTGAAATTGCTGGAAACCGGCATAATGTAGATGAAATGGAGCCTTGGGCGGGATATCCGGCGTCGAAAGACGCTTTCGGACCCGCGACCTCTACCTTACCAAGGTAACGCTCTACCAGGCTGAGCTACCAAGGCTTAAACGAAACTTTCTCCATGAGGGTTTGATTAAGGTATCGAACTGTTCCGCCAAGGTTTAATTACCAAAAATCGTGTCAACGGAATGTGTGCGGGGGTTGTAGAGCCCGGCCAAATAGGAAATCTTGGAGACGCGGGACTTAAGATCTCACAATGGGTTATCCCGTCCCTTAGGGGTCCGTGGGTTCAAATCCCACCCCCCGCACTTTTTCGACTATCTTATGTGCTTTTGATCAAAATCTGATCTCCCCTTGTGTTTACTGATAACGTCAATGAACGTACTGAGGCAGTAAAACCAGTTATCCATAAGCAAACATAATGCATATGAATGACCGGCAAGAGTAGCAGCTTTGTTTATCCTTCAGAGGAAGATGTTACTCAAATACGGAAAGGTTTCAAGTTAACAGCGGATGGCTATCTGTCCAAAGGTTCGCTACTCTATATCTTGGAAACAGTCCAAAGCTCGTCTGACAAAGACCATGAAGAAGCATTGGCTGCAAAGGCTGCCTATATCCTTTTCAATATAATCTCTGTTCATCCATTCATCGATGGAAACAAGAGAACTGCATTTGGAGTATCGGATGTTTTCTTGC
>CAZPIL010000033.1:0-9478 GCA_964586705.1 uncultured Nitrososphaera sp.
AAGAGTATAAAAGAGATGGGACGGGCCATGTCTGCCAAAACGGAAGGTCCCAAGGAAGTACCTGATGAACTGGTATCTGACAAGAAAGAGTCATTCAAGCTGCCATGGATAGTTTTCCTTGGAACCATCGCAGGGTTAGTTATACATAGTCCGGTAGAAGTGCTTCTTGGCTTGGACAAGAACTCTATGCTTCTAGGTACGGCCTTAATAGCAGCAGGTGTGGTACTATTCCTTAATCACAACCAGGCCAGAGAGCTAGTACAGAGACGTGTAGACTGGTGGACATTGAGCTTCTTCATTTTCCTCTTTGCCTCTGTTGGAACTTTGGAATTCACTGGCGTGACCTCTCTCATGGCTAACAATCTCATTGAAGTAGGTGGCGGAGATGAAGCGCGGACTTTTTTCATTTTTACCATCGTTGCTGGACTTCTAAGCGCGACTATGGATAATGTCTTGGGTGTGGCTTTACTGATACCCGTCGTGAACGGAATGTCTGAACTTGATATATCCACCTACCCATTATGGTGGAGTCTCCTATTTGGGGGGACATTCTTTGGAAACTTGACACCCATTGGAAGTACTGCTAACATAGTTGCAATTGGAATGATGGAAAAGCGTAACCTAGGCAACATCAAGCTATTTCAATGGATAAAGCCTGGGGCAGCAGTATCGGTTCCCACCCTGTTAGTTGCCATGATGCTGCTCTACTTGCAAATACCGTTAATGCCGGAATGATTGTGTGTTGTTAATTCTGGTGAGCGTGAAAACTCTGGCGTCATCTAGGCTTGGCTTTCATAATTTATGGTTATTTGCCTTTTAATTCTGGGAAGTTTGGGCCTTAAAGCGAATATTTTCAATAGTCTGGACACATTAGTGAAGGTTAGATGTTGCACCAACATCCTTCCTAAATGACAGGTTTACCCCCTTCCTCTCGTCACAGTCAAAAAGAAAGGCTTCACCTGGTGAAATAGATATCACCTCCAAATTAGGATTATCGCATGTAGGACACTTGCTAAATATCTCTCTCAGCCTGATCTGAGAGACACACCAGAAGCAGTTGTTACATATGATAAAACTTGCTCTCTCGGCGCGTGCAGGTTTCCTTTCAAGCTCGTATAGTTCCGATCTGGACGAATGCTCGATCATGTTGTCCACTCTATTATGGATGCGCGTGCAGAGCCGTTCAGACTATTTAGAGGAGATGTTGGTTTCAGAATAACGCTTGCGGTTGTTATAGTCATAAACAATTTTGGACATATGAGCCTCATCGTTCCTAATAATCAATTTTAACTAAAAAGGGTATCCGTGAAACAGACCCTGAAAAAGGATAGCAAGCCCTGACAAAAGGCACTGCCTAGAGGTTTGATATCTATCTAAGCTACATCTATTATGGTAGGTAGTACTTTTTCCTCCGGTTGTCCAAACCATTAGCGTCATTCCGATATTAGGTTGTGTTCGCTTAATGCCACCATGACCTTCAAGATTGTGATCGAGATTAACGGGAACGAGATGAAGGTAGAAGATATCCGCAGTACTGCATCCTATATAGGAGAGACGTTGAGAGTAATGGGCCATTCATATTCTATGAACTGCCTAATGGATGACATGAAGTTGATGATGAGAAAGAACCCTTGAGGCGCCTTGACTTCACCTCAATTAAATACCCGAGTCATGAAGCCGATTCTGGGCATATTAGTCGTGAAGCAACTTGTCCAACTACCAATAGGCACTCTCACTCTCTTTGCTTTCTGACTGTTTCTCCATTGAGGCATACTCTCTTACCCCGTCTAGACCCTTGAACACTCCTTCCGGCGCAAAGATAGAAGGCGCACGTGTGGTCGGCAATTCGCCACAACAACTTTCTTCGAACTTGTTAATGTGGTATTCTACAAACTCGATATTCTTGCCGGCAAGAATATCGGCAGCTATCTTGGATTCATCTCCATCATCTATGAGTAGTACAGGTTTGCGGCTGCGCACACAAAAATCTGCAGTATGAAAGATAAATAGGTTATTTCCAAGTAAGTAACGCCCATCCTACTCACACCTAGATTTTAATATCCTAAACTCGCGGAAATGGTAGTTGTCTGGGATAGAGCAGGTGATAGAGGGCTTATCTTACTACGGCATATTTGCTCTGATATTTGGTATTAATACCGCTCCCTTTCTAGTACCTCCTACATGGGTAGTCTTGGCAGGCATCCATGCTGCGTATCCTTCACACGATGTTCTCACACTTGCTATTATAGGGGCAACGGCATCCGTATCAGGCCGGTTTGTGCTCATGCTACTGAGCTCTCGCTTTACTAGATTCATGGGCAAGGTCCGGCGGTCCAGTCTTGACGCAGTTGGCAGTTATCTTTCAGGCAAGAAATACGCATTCTTCCTAATGTCTCTTGTCGTTGCACTTTCGCCCTTGCCCAGCAACATCCTTTTCATAGGATATGGGCTGATGAGGCGTAAGACTGCCGGAATGTTTCTGGGGTTTTGGATAGGAAGGGTTGTGATATACTTTGTTATGATCTCCGTATCTGTTGTGGTATTTCGATCTTTTCTTGACCTTTTCTATGACAACTTGGTGGGAATAATTATTATCGATGTTCTGGCTGCTGGTTCGATAGTAGCATTTGCATGTGTGAATTGGGAAAAGCTGATTATAGAAAAGCGCGTAGTATTTATGAAACCAGATCTATGGCGCAAGTAACAAGCAGATAAAAGAAAGAGACGCCTTACAGCCGTACCTTCATTTGCTTGTGAGTGGTTGGCTACAATAATAATAGTAATACCCTGTGCTAGGACGAAAATGCACTTTTCTTGCTCGGACCTCTTTCGTTCTAACTGCGGGTAGATTCACTACCATCAACTACTCTGGGCAGGTCAAGCCGTTCTCGGTTCTCTTGGACATGTTGACGAGCCTTTCTCTCGCCCTCTGCTATCAGCTGCTTTACTCCTCTTGTAGAAAAGTTGGCATTCTTTAGAAGATGGGGTACACTTGTTCTCTCCCTAACTATATGATTGACGCTTAGTATTTCAGCCCCATATTTGTTCACCAGTTTGTTATATTCGTCGCGGATCTGCTCTATCTTCTCCCGTGGAAACCTTGAATGATCCGCAACCTCAAAGACATCATAGAGATTTTCTATCAGACTGATTTGCCGCGAAATAAACTTGGCTAGTCTTATGCTGGACTTTGTCTTGTCGCTGAAGATTATGTCCCTTGTTCTGTCTGCAACCTCTATCATGTTAGACGGAAGGCGGTCTATCTTCCGAGGGTAATTCTCCACAATGTAGATGTGTTTGTCATTTCTTGGAGAAGCCTGAATTACCTGTCGAACAGGCGTATTGTCTAAAATACTACCATCCCATCCGTAAATTCCATCTTCTACCTCTACCCATGGAAAACCGTATACAGGATAGCCCGTAGTAGCAAGTAGATGCTTTGTTGTTATCCTGGTCGTTGCGCTGTCAAATACAATAGGTTCAGCTGTAAGCACATTCGCAGAGGTTATTATGAGCCGGGTATCTTGTTTTGCTCCCGAGGAGCAGTCAAGCTTGTTAAAATCAATATACTTTTCAAGGGTCTTTCCAAGTGGCGAGTGATCATAAAGGTATGTCCAGCTATACGGAAAGGGACTGGGAGTATTTGATGGAAATTTCTCAAAGGTCTCTTCCGCGGCTGACAACCAGCGAGGTACGAACATCTTGGGAACACCAAAGAGTGCAGCGTTTATCCCTGCCGCCGGCAGTTCTTTTATGGCGAAGCCTCCGTCCTCGTTTCTGTAGTCCAAGAAAAACATGTTTGGCACAACATTATGGCTACTTTCTGCAATCTCTAACCAGAAATTTTCTAATTCCTTTTCAGGTGCGTCGCTTTTGGATCCTGCAATTATTGCGGCGTTTGTTGCGCCGATGGATGTTCCTGACGCGATATTGATATTGACACCTTCTTTTGTAAGACCCTTGAATACGCCACATGCAAATGCACCCAAGGATCCGCCACCCTGAAGCACTAGAACATTCTCTGCACTTCTCGATCTATCATGCCTTGTATTCGAGGCGTCGCTGTTCTTAGCACGAGATCTCATATCCGTAGTGACAAGGGCTCTTCCTTGTCAGCTCGTCAACCTTTCCTGCTTGGCCTCTTTAGTAAGCGCTTCTCTGAGCATATCTACATTATTTTTTTTATTTTCCTTGATAGTTTTCCACATATTTTCTACTTCAGGTCTGTTTTCCTTGCGTGCATCGCTTATGTAGGTGTCAACAGTAGAATAGAGAAAGTCTGCTTCTCGCTCGAGAGCACATATGATGTTGTATGTGGTATTATCCAAACCTGTCGTTTCCTTTCCTGCAGTAGCAGATTGTGTCATGTTAACTATTTAACAATAAAATTAAAAAGACTTTGCTAGAATTGTGAACTCCAAAAATCTCACAACCGTCCTGCGAGATCAGAAATAGACAGCACCTCTTTTTAGAGATGAATGACAATACCTTGCATGTCGTCATCATCATCGACCACAACGACAACACAAAAAGCAATAGAGTCGATAAATCCTGCAACTGGAAAGGTAATTGCGACATATGCAAATGAGTCGCCTGAGGATCTTTCCCGGAGAGTGAAGCGATCACGAGAATGTTTTGAAAGGTGGAAGGACGTTGACATTTCCGAACGTGCAAGAAACTTTCGCAGCCTTGGTAAGGTTCTGAGAAGGAACAAGGATGATTATGCTAGGCTGATCACATCGGAAATGGGCAAGCCGATAAAGCAATCAAAGGCTGAAATAGAAAAATGCGCTTGGCTCTGTGACTATTATGCGGATCATGGCGAGACCTTTCTTAGAGACGAGCATATTCCAACAGAATATTACAAATCTTTCATTTCGTTTGAGCCGTTAGGAATAATTGCAGGCATCATGCCTTGGAACTTTCCTTTCTGGCAGGTTATGAGGTTTGCAGTTCCTGCAATTTGTGCTGGCAATACGGCTATTCTCAAGCATTCAAGCAAGACCCAGGGTAGCGGTATTTGCGTCGAGGAGGCATTCAAGGCCGCCGGTTTTCCGGACGATGTCTTTCAGACAGCAGTAGGAGACCATAATGTTGGCGAGCGGCTAATTCAATCGAACATCAATGGAGTTTCTATAACAGGTAGCGTAAGAGCAGGAAAGAGAGTCGCTGAATTAGCATCAAAAGATCTGAAAAAGTTCGTCCTTGAATTGGGTGGGAGCGACCCTTTTATTGTGTTGGATGATGCAGACATTGATCAGGCTGCACATTTTACTGTGCTCTCAAGGCTAATAAATACTGGACAAAGCTGTATAGCTGCCAAGAGGATCATAGTCGATAAAAGGATTGTAGGAGATTTTACAAAGTCACTTTTGGAGAAAATTGAATCCGACGTCGTTATTGGTGATCCTATGGATCCAAAGACTACCGTGGGCCCACTAGTAAACAGTAGTCAGAGAGAGTCTCTGTCAAAACAGGTAAACGATGCTAAATCAAAGGGCGCAAATGTTCTGGTAGGGGGAAAGGAAGTAGCCGGCAGGGAAGGGTGGTATTACGAGCCGACCTTCTTGTCGGATGTAAACCATCAGATGGATGTAGTAAAGGATGAAGTTTTTGGCCCTGCCGCCCCTATAATAGCTGCAGACTCGAGAGAAGATGCAATCAGAGAGGCGAACAACACTGAATTTGGGCTGGGGGCAAGCATCTGGACAGGTGATTTGGAAGAGGGCGCGAACCTTGCTCGAAAGATACAGAGCGGAATTGTGACAGTAAATGAGATGGTAAAATCAGACCCTAGGATGCCCTTTGGAGGAATAAAGAATTCCGGCATAGGAAGGGAACTTTCTGAATACGGCATTAAAGAATTCGTCAATATAAAGTCTGTAATGGTAAAAGATACAAACGGTGGGCTGCTTGTAGAATAGCCATCGCAGGATAGAGACTTGTATCTATGGTAGCGGCAGGTATAGCAGACCCGCCCTGAAATATATTTCCAGATTTATGGGCCATGCTATGGGACTAGGACTCCTCTGCCTACTATTTTTCCCTCTTTCAGCTTTGACAGTGCTTCTGTTGCACCTTCTAATGGGAATTTATCAGTAATTACGGGTTTTATGACGCCTCTCTCCGCCAGGGAAACCAGCTCGACCAGGTCTAGAGGACTTCCTGTATACGAACCTAACAGTCTGTATGCCTTGGTTGGCATCTCTACAAGGTTTAATTTTAGCTCTCCACCGAACAGACCGACAAAAGTTACCCTGGCTCTTCTCCGAAGCATCTTCATGTCTATTTCTGCGGTAGTAGATGAATTGACAAAGTCTATCACTGCATCAGCGCCCAGTCCATCAGTCATCTCTTTTACTGTCTTGGCCGGGTCGTCTTCTTTTTTCGAGTTGATTATAGCATCAGCACCATTACCTTTTGCGGCTTGAAGCTTTTCATCATCCAAGTCCATTGCAATTATCCTTGAGCCTGTGACTGCTTTGGCTAATTGTATTGCCATAAGTCCCAGTCCGCCTACACCCACTACAACGACATTTTCTTGCGGTCTGGGGGATACATTTTTTATCGCTCCATATGCTGTAAGTGCAGAGCAGGGAAGTATGGACGCTGCTTCCATGTCAAGCCTGTCACTTATTGGCACCAGATACTGATAGCTTGGAACCAAGACGTACTGTGAATAACCGCCATTCTGATATAGACCAATGGACTGCGGGTTGTCACACAGGTTTTCCTCACCTGCTCTGCATGCCGGGCATAAACCTTCGCCTATCCATGGATAGACGATAACCCTCTCACCTCCAGAAAAGCCCCTTACTTCTTCACCCACACTCTCAACAGTTCCAGCTATCTCGTGTCCTGGAGTGAGGGGGTATTTTATACCTCTATCCGTTGTCTTGAGAAACTTTCCTCCCGGACCAGTGTATCCGCCTTCCCACAGGTGGATATCGCTATGACAGACTCCACACGATTCAATTTTAACAACGACCTGCGAGCCCTTTGCTGAAGGCTTGTCTACCTGATCTACCTCAAGCGGCTTCTTAACTTCAATAATTTTAGCAGATTTCACACAAATATTTCTACGGCATTATTTAAAACAGATACTACTTTCTCATTCCTGTTTCTCTCCCGCATCGCCACGCTTATTTCTTATCCTTGTGTATACTTGCTAATGAACCCCGGCGTTTCCGGATACAACTATGTGTGCAATGAGTGCGGGCAGACATTTGATTCCATGGAAGATTATCTTGACCATTGCAGGCGCTATCATCCAAATGCATTGGGAACCTCCATGACCTGATTGTATTGCATATACTGATCTATTATGCTGCGCAAGGTGAAGAACCCCTGCGTCTACAGGATTTTCGACGAAAAAGCTCTCATTCCAAGCAAGACAGTACACTACACGACTCTATGTCCCAAGTGATGCATATTCAGTAGTTCTATGAGATCCTGGAAATATGGCGGCAACCTGTCGTAGGGATTTCTGTCTTCTGTATCCTCTAAATCATCGGTGACGTATATCAGACCCACATATCCCAGAGCCTCATCCAGGTAATTTGCGTCAAGAGAAGCGATATTTCTTGCAGTCAGCGAAAACCTTTCTGGAGCATATTCTGGATAATAGGTGCTAACCTGCAGCTGCGATATATCTGGAAGGATACGCCCTTCAAAAACAGCGATATTGTCAAAAATCCCTAGATACTCTTCATCGAAAGGTGCGCCGGCATTTGCCCTGATAAACTCAAAGCCCAGCGAACGTGCGTACGATGCAAGCTCTTCGTAGAACTCGAACTTGTCGCTTCTTGCAAGAACCTCGTCCAGCATTATCCCATCGAGTTCTGGATACCAGACCCTGTAACTTTCTATCATCCTTTTGAGTTCAGAAAGACTTCTGCCCTGAGGATGCGCGTAGTCTGTAGGCACATAACCCAACATGTAATCCACACCTGCATGCTTGAGCTCAGAAACAGCATAGACAAAGTCATCATCCTGATTTCTTCCCGGTCCTGAAGAGGGATTGACAGTCACAACAAACGGGACTGAGGGATATTTGCTCTTGGCTTCTATGATGCTATTCCATACGCCATCTGGTTGTGCTAGATCCGGGCGCTTGTAAAGGGGAATGTAGACTCCAGCAAAGTTGGTTGTTTCCACGGCAAAAGATGTTGATGCAATTGGTGAGGCCCATGCTGGGCTTTTCGAATCTTCCATAACAAATGCTCTAAGCGTATAGTTTCCAGGCATGTCCGTATGGAAAACAGCACTTGCATCTGTAGATTGAGCTGGCACCAAGATCCCGCCTTTCTTGATGTCAAGCCATATGGTTATCCCATCAGAATCTCTGACTTCAAATATCGTGAGGTATCTCAGATTCCTGTCGCCTTGATTGAAGGCCGTAACTAACATGTCATATTCAAGGGCCGTCCTTAGAGTACGTACAGAGTTTTGGCCTTTGTCAGTTATGTCCAAATCAATGAACACATTATTATCATATGTAGAAGCAGCAGCATACAGTAGGGATGCTGGCAGAATTGAAGCGGTTGATAAGGCCAGCGCGAATAAACATCCTAACCCCAAGATTCTAGTTCGTATAATGGTATATTTCTTGGATCAATCTAATAATACTTATTGCCGGCCTTGATGCTCTACGCTCCAATAACAGCGTTCCCAAATTAAGCAACATTGTATGTCGTTAAACGATGTTAACCACTAGATCGTTACGAGGTGGCATAATTGGTCAATTTCTTGGATAATGTTACCGCGCATATTTTTGTATCATTCTCGCCCAAAAATAGGCGTTTACAGTGGAGGTTGGTCGTCTTGGAATGGGGTAATGGAGGAAGGTATCTTCTCATGCTAGCAATTGCTCTGGCATTGCTAGCATCTACTATCGTTCCGTTTCTTGGTGATGCTAAGGCTGACGCGCCAGCTGGATTTAATGAAACAACGATCGTAAGCGGATTGGACTTTCCTACTGCAATGGAATTTGCGCCAGACGGCAGGCTGTTTGTATCTGAAAAGGATGGCAACCTGCGAATCATCAAAAACGGCGTACTGCTGTCACAACCCTTCGTTTCCATCCCGGTCAATTCTACAGGTGAGAGGGGCCTGCTTGGAATAGCGTTTGATCCCGACTTTGATTCAAATGGTTACGTCTACATATACTATACGACAAGTACCGAACCAATACACAACAGGGTCAGCAGGATAGCTGCAGACCCCGCAAACCCGGACAGGGCACTTCCAGGAAGTGAAGTCCATATACTTGATCTGGAGCCTCTTAATACAGAGTCACACAATGGTGGAGCACTGGAATTTGGACCAGACGGCACGCTGTACATATCCACAGGGGACAACTATTATTCCTATTATTCGCCATCCATGACAAGCAGATTTGGCAAGATCCTGCGCATAAACCCTGATGGCAGCATTCCCACCGACAACCCGTTCTACAATGTGCAGGGAGCGTACAGGG
>CAZPIL010000034.1:0-9352 GCA_964586705.1 uncultured Nitrososphaera sp.
CACAAGTACAGCTGCGGCAACCATGCCTGATGCTATCGAGAGCGCATAAACCTTACCGGATTGCGCACTAAAGCTCCTCATCAAGACCCTCTATTGCAGCTGCCTTGGATATCTCGTGAAGCCGCATCGCGACCATTCTATCATATTCCTTCTTGTTTATGACTCCCCGGTCGTCAAGTATCTCGACTAGTGTTGTCAGCCGGGCGCTCAGCTCCTCCATTTCGCTCAGTTCCTTACCGGTTATTTTTTTGGGCGGCACAAGGTCGTCGTCCTCACGCTCCCTGCGTCTTTTAGGCATCAGCGTACGAGTTCAAGTATCCTGCTTATTATTTTGTCGTGCGGCTGACTCCTTTCTAACGATACTAGCAAAAAGCTGTCGTCGCTCAGCGGAAAAGACGCTATCTTGATCTTTTGCCGCTCCCAGAAAGAGTATACAGTCGGACCGAATTCACCATCAAATTCTCCCCGCATAGAGTTTATGAGCGCAAGTTCGGCATATAGCCTGTTTACATCCTTTATGGATTCGAGGGGGACCATCCCTTGCCGCATGCCACCAGCTACAAGCTTGCCCATCTTGTTTATGACACCGGCGAACCGTATAGAAGGGTCTACCGCAAAGATGTTCTTGCACAGTTCGTCAAGTGTGGCATGCAACGCTCAGGTTAAGCGGAGATGGCCTAAAAAAGCTATTTCTTCTTGGGAAACTCGTGCAGGTTCGCTCCAGAGCAGCGCTGGCATGTCCTAGGCTCTGATTCTACAAGGTAACTGACATAATAGCATGCGGCACACTGCATTCTAAAAAATGATGACGAAGGAGCAAGCATATCCTCATTTTGGAGCAGCACCTGCGCAGAAACAAGGTTGTCGATGACAGGTGACATCAGTCTGCCCAGCTCCCGAGGGTCATAGTTCTTGTAACGCAGATACAAGCTAGCCATCTCATCAGAGATAGTACTCCTTGCAAGGCGAGTCCTGCCCTTGCCTGCCTGCTTGAAAAAGTGGTCGCGCAGATACCATTCAAGCTCTCGGGGCGTGTCCATGTGCTTCAATGAAAAAAAGAAGGATAAATAATTTTTTGGGATCAGCCAAGGCACCGCTCTGTCTATTTGCTTGTATCCCATTACCCCACATCTGCAGTACCGGGCTCACATAGATTTGAAACATTGCAGGCCTATCTTGATTGGTTTGTACTCATTTTGTTGGAACCACAGGTGAGAACAGCCCTACACCAAAGCATCCTTCTGTCCGTATGCCACTAAATGCCATTCAACTGGTCGAGCCTACTTTGAAAGCTGCTTTCCTTATCGATATTCGGTCAAAGGCGCTGTTGATTTTATCTGTCTATATGCAACCAGAGTCAATTTCCTTGCCTTTTGAAGCGTTTGGATGCCGCTACATTGCGAATTTATCAGATAGGCCCAGGATTGCTTGCCCTGCAGTCCAAAGGTTGATATGAACTTGTACGGGTATTTTTTCTCGGTAGTAGTGGAGCTCCAAAGCAGAAAAAAATGGACTTTAAACGGTACGTCTAGGATCAAACCTGCACAGGAAACTCTACAGAAGGTGGTTCCTCTTGCAAAAAGGATAGGGGTCACGCGCCTTGCAGACATCACAGACATGGACGTTCTCAGGATACCAAACTATTCTGCAGTACTGCCAGGAACAGAAGACTATATCTGGGTCTACAGTGGCAAGGGCCCCACGCGCGAGCATGCAATGGCAAGCGCGCTTATGGAGAGCATCGAGCGTTATTCGTCTCTCCCGGCAGGTGGACAGAGAAATTTTGTGCGCGCAAGCTATGCAGAACTTTCCAAGACGCACGAAGTACTTCATCCCGACGAGATAGTAGAGCCGGTACGCTTTGAATATCGAGACGATATGCTGATGGACTTTGTCGCAGGCGTTGACCTTGAGACAGGCAAAGAGGTAATGGTGCCTGCCCCAATAGCGCTGTTCAGATACAATCCTGCGCCGCCGGCCGTAAACCCGTTCTCATACTTTCATACCAACGGCCTTGCATCGGGAAATGTGTTAGAAGAGGCCGTCTGTCACGCGCTCTGTGAGGTCATAGAGCGCGACGCTATGAGCGTTGCAGAGCTGCGAGCAAGTGCCATTCCATTCCACATACTGCGTCACATAACGCACTCTCTCAATTCAGCAGGCATACAGGCACTGCCCATACAGTCAGACAGATTTGTTGACGACCCGGGAATTTTTCCCGAAGTGGACATTAACGACATAGACTTTGAGCCGGTGAAGAACCTGGTCTCGCATTTTGAAAGGGCAGGCATACCACTCATGATAAAGGATATTACTTCTGATATCGGCGTACCAACCTTTAACGCGTCGAGTATAGAATGGGTGACACATGACTATGGCTACCTTGCAGAGGGTCACGGCACTCATCCCGACGCAAGGATCGCGCTTTTGAGGGCAATAACAGAAGTATCGCAGACCCGCGCGGCAAACATCCAAGGTGCCAGAGACGACCTGCGCAAAATAAGGTATGGTGAGAACAATACGGACGACAAGAGAGCGTGGCAGTTTATGCCATCAAAAGAAAGGATCAAGTTCTCAGAAGTAAAGACATACTTCAATGATGACATACTTGATGACATCAAATTCATCAGATCAAGGCTAGCAGCAGCGGGCTTGGACAGAGTTATCATAGTAGACTTGACAAACCCCGAGTTCGGCGTGCCTGTAGTCCGGGCAATAGTGCCGGGCCTAGAAACATTCAAGATAACAAAGTCAGTCATGGGTAGACGTGCAAGAGAGTGCTTCAAGCAATGGCAAGGCCAGTGATATTTCTAGGGCCTTCCCTGAGCCACGAAAAGGCAAGTGAAATATTTCCTGATGCCGATTACAGACCCCCTGCCAAGAAAGGCGACTTTTTGAGGCTATCAGTAAGCCCAGATATCAAGATGATAGGACTTGTAGACGGAGTGTTCTTGCAGGACTACCCGCCCACACCTATCGAAGTGTACCAATTGGCAAGACGCGACGGCGTTCTGCTTGCTGGCGCAGCGAGCCTTGGCGCCCTCAGAGCAGTAGAGCTTGAAAAGTTCGGCATGGTAGGCATAGGAAAGATCTTTGAATTGTACAAGAAGGGCAAGGTGAATGCCGACGATGAAGTGGCAGTCACGTTTGCTGACGGCGACTTTCGTATCCAGTCAGAGGCCATGATAGACATCCGCTATAACCTGTACTTGGCAAAAAAGCGCGGTGTCATTTCAGAAAAAACGAAAAAGGTACTGGCAAGAGTCGCAAAGAGCATCTATTTCCCGCACCGCAACTACTCAGACATCATCAATGAGACTATGAAGAGATATCCCAAGCTGGGTGATATCGAGAACTTTCGCTCATACATAACACAGAATCGAAAGAGTCTAAAAGAAATGGACGCAATAAGGCTGGTACAGTTCTTCAAAGAGAAATACCAAAGCTAGTCTTAAATGGCCTGTGTGGCCACTCTAGCGCGTGAGGATATACACCAAGACAGGTGACAAAGGTGAGACAGGGCTCATAGGCGGCAAGCGCGTCGGCAAGGATGACCCGAGAATCGTCGCCTATGGCGCTGTGGATGAGCTCAATTCTGTCACAGGCATGGCGATCTGCATGCTCGATAAAGAGGCGTTTCCAGACCTTTTAGAGATTCTCACAAAAATACAGAATGACCTGTTTGTAGTAGGCTCTGACCTTGCAGACCCGGACTATCCGGATAGCAAGTATAACACGCCTCGGGTAAAGGAGAGCATGGTATCAGCGCTGGAACCTGTTATTGACAGATTTGAGCAAGAGCTTATACCTATCACATTTTTCATATTACCCGGCGGTAGTTCGCCGGCGTCCATGTTGCACGTATGCCGCAGTACGGTGAGACGAGCCGAAACGGCCGCGGCCGCGCTCTCAAAGTCAGACAGAATCAACCCGGTTATACTTGCATACCTCAACAGGCTTGCAGACCTACTTTTTGTAGCGGCAAGGCTTGCAAACAAGCGTCTCGGCATACCTGACGTTGCTTGGGTTAGCCCTGACAAAGGTTAAATGCCAACGGCAGGTGCATCAGACAGGTTGGGACAGATTCGCAATGTGCTCTTGATATTGGCCATAACAGCGGTGATGGCCCTTGCTACCACCGCAATTACGTTTGTCTTTGACGCTCTACCCGATGTCGCAAATGCAGCCGTAATATTGAAGGGTTAGCCATGACATATTTGCAGCCATTTTTTAACGCAGTATTGGAGCTAAAGACGATCGACAGAGCAGGCTGGGCAACGAAGGCAAGCATAAAGAACCCCGAGTCGGTGGCGGATCATACATTTTCAATGTGTGCGATAGGCATGGCACTTTCCGACATGATGGGTCTTGATACTGAAAAGGTTCTCAAAATGACAATACTGCACGACCTTGCAGAGTCAATTGTAGGCGATTATATGCCCGGTGAAGTGACTGCAAGAGAAAAGGCACAACAAGAAAAAAAGGCGATGAAAAGGATCCTGTCATGTTTGCCTGCAAGAATCAGGCAGAGTTATGAAAAGACATGGCTAGAATACTTGCAAAATAAGACAAGTGAGGCACACTTTGTGCACAGGATTGACAAATTAGAAATGGCTTTACAGGCTGCCAAATACAGAAGCGACTACAAGGCCGCGAAACCTCTGGATCAGTTTTTCATTTCAGCAGAGAAGGCAGTTGCTACCAATGACGACCTTTTGACCCACATCCTGAAATCTTTATTGCCGACGCCATCCAGATAAAAATAATGCAGTATTTTACGGCTCTCAAGATGGGTGAAAAGCGGGTCAAGGCCGCACAAGACTTGCTGACAAGGTACACAGGCCATGCCATGCCGGCTCTCGCACTCAAGGATAACAAGGATAACAGGTGGGAGCCAGTTGGCGAAGAAAACCTATACGCGGTGGTAAAGGAGGAAAGCGGCTTCATGATTGCACTATGTGATAGCAAGGGTATTGCAAAGGCTATAGCACAATGGTTCACAGAGGACACCAAGAACGAGATAGTAGCCAAGATGAAGGCAGAGAATGCCATGCAGGAATATTTCGGCAAGCTGTCGCTGCCAATATAACTTTATTAAATAAAAGCAAATACCGTGATCAGCTTTGGCGCGGCGCGAACAAGAGATTGAAGTAAAAGGTCACCTTATCGACTCGATGATACTCACGAGGATATTTGATACTGTGATGGACCTCAAGGGCGATTTTCAGGTCCTCGAGTTCACGGTTGGCAAGAAAAAGAAGGATGTCAGTTACGCGCGTCTACTAGTCAGAGGCAGAGATGACAAGCATCTAGAGAACATACTTGAATCGATATACAGAGAGGGAGCCAATCCTGTTTCTGTTCAGGAAGTGCAACTAGAACGGGCAAGAAAAGATAATGTCATGCCAGACGATTTTTACAGCACTACCAACAATCCAACGCAAGTCTACTACCGCGGACTTTGGATAGACGTCCAAAACATGATGATGGACAAATGCATCGTGTTAGACACTGAGAAAAAGACTGCGGAATGTAAGATGATCCGCGACGTACACAGGGGCGACATGGTTGTTGTAGGCGAACGCGGTGTCAAGATTACGCCAGTTGAAAGACCCAGAGAAGGCATAGACATTTTCCAATTCATGTCAAGCTCCAGTTCTAGCGAGAGACCGACGCAGCATATTGCCCGCAAGGTGGCGAGCGATATATACAATATCAAGAAAAGAGGAGGCAAGATAATAGTAGTATCAGGACCGGTGCTGGTGCATTCAGGTGCATCTGAGGCCCTTGCACGCCTGATAAGGATGGGATACATACACGGGCTTCTTGCAGGTAACGCTATCGCAGTTCACGACGTTGAAAATGCCTTGCTTGGGACATCGCTTGGAATGCACGTTAAAGACGGAACGCTTGCAGTTAGGGGCCATAGGAACCACATGCGTGCGATAAATGAGGTATTCAAGGCCGACGGGCTCAAGTCAATGGTTGAGAAAAAGATACTGAGAACAGGCATCATGTACGAGTGCGTCAAGCATAACGTTCCGTTTGTGCTGGCAGGCTCGATCCGTGACGATGGGCCAATCCCTGACGTAGTCACGGACGTTGTTGAAGCGCAGCGCAAGTACAAAGTGGTACTCAAGGGTGCCGAGATGGTGCTGATGTTCTCTACCATGCTACATTCCATAGCAGTCGGCAACATGCTGCCTTCGTCGGTAAAGGTTGTAGCTGTAGACATTAGCCAACCTGTCGTAACTAAATTAGTGGACAGGGGTACGGCACAGGCAGTGGGCATAGTCACCGACGTTGGCGCATTCTTACCTCTCGTAGCAGATCACCTAGAAAAACTGTCAGGCAAGCGCAAATAATAATAATACACCAGACAGCAAATTTAGATCATGAATGATTACGATCACCTGACTCCAGAGCAGCGTGAAGTGTGCTGGAACAAGGCCACAGAGCGCCCGTTTTCAGGCAAATACTGGGATTCCCATGACAAGGGCACATATAGATGCGCGGCCTGCGGAGCAGAGCTTTTCAAGTCAGATACAAAGTTTGATTCTGGTACCGGCTGGCCTTCATTCTGGGAGCCGGCAAAGGGCGGGAACATCAAAGAAGAAGTAGACAGGAGCTATGGCATGGTAAGAACAGAAGTAACGTGCAGTAAATGCGGCGCGCATCTAGGCCACTTGTTTGATGACGGGCCAGACCCCACGGGCATGAGGTATTGTATAAACTCACTTTCCCTGCAGCTGGATAAGGAAGAAAAATGAGCTGGTCGGAATGGCTTGACTTTGACAGGGCGGGAGTAGAGAATGTTCCCGAAGAACCAGGCATATTTATGATGCACGCAAGCATGAAGGTGCATTACATAGGCGGAAGCGCAAACATGCGCAAGTCTCTTACAGAGTTACTTGATGACTCGTGTGCAAGAAACGCCAAACGATTTCACTACATGCCCACCCCGTCTTTTGAGGAAGAAAAGAACAAGCTTTTGAAGGACTACGCGGACAAACACCAGGGCAAGCTGCCACTTTGCATGGAAAAATGATATTCGTTCGCTGCTACACCTGTAACAAGGTGTTCAATATCGACAAGGATATCGAAAGGAAAGAGGCGCTTGAGCATAGCAGGGCGTGTCACGAGATGACACAAGGATTCAGGGCCTAGCTCTGCAGTTTCTTGTGTATCAACTCAAGAGCTACTTTGGGATTGGCCCTACCTTTTGTATGCTGCATCACCCGCCCAAGCAAAAAGTTGGCAGTAGAGGGATTCTTTTTCGCGTCATCCACAGCCGATGACTCGGCTGAAAAAACTGCGTCGACTATCTGGGATAGCGTGCCTGTGTCGTCTATCTTGGAAACTTGGGACTTTTTAGCAACTTCTGATGGCATTTCGCCGGATTCCACCACCTGCGCAAGTATCTGCTTGGCAGTTGCACGGTTTATCACGCCGTCCTCGACGAGCTTTGCAAGGTCTGCTATGTGCATGGGTCCCACCTTTATTCCAGACAAAAGCGAACGTCCTGTTTTCTTTTCCTTCTCAGTTTCATCAATAAAACCCATCATATCAGTAACAAGCCAGTTTGCTATTTCTTTTGGAGAGTTATGTATCTGGACTGCAGACTCGAAAAAGTCAGCAAGTTCCTTACGGTCTATTAGGACAGAGGCTACATGCGATGAGAGTCCCATAGATTCAAAGCGCACCCTTCTAACATCAGGCAACTCTGGCATCGATTTTTGCAGCGATTCTGTGAAATCTCTGCCCAGTTCTATAGAAGGGATATCTGGTTCAGGAAAGTAACGGTAGTCCTGCTCTTCTTCCTTTGAGCGTGATTCTTTTGTGATTTTTCTTGCGTCATCCCAGTGACGTGTTTGTGCCTTTACTTCAATATCTCTAGAGACCATGGTATTCTGACGCGTCATTTCATACTTTAACGCCTTTTCAACATCTGCAAAAGAGCTGACATTCTTTATCTCCACCCTGTTGCCTCCAGCTGTTGACACATTTGCGTCGCACCTGACTGCTCCTTCCAGGGTTGTATCACAGATGCCAAGGTGCTCAACTATTGATGTCATCTTGTTAAGAAAGTCTCTTACACCTTTTGGATCGGTAAAGTCAGGTTCTGTTACAATCTCAACAAGTGGCATGCCAGCCCTGTTGTAGTCAATAAGCGTATAGAGGCTCTTTTCCATGCTGCCTCCCTCGTATACCAACCTCCCAGGATCTTCTTCCAGCTGGACGCGTCTTATCCTTACAGATTTACCATCGCCATAGGATAACTTGCCGTCAACACCGATGCTTGTTATACCGTATGCATTATACTGTGTAAGCTGAAAGTTCTTGGGGAGATCTGGATAAAAATAGTTCTTGCGGTAAAATAATATCTCTTCAGGAATCCTGCAGCCAAGAGCAAGGGATATCATGCCAGCAAACTCTACTGCCCGCTTGTTCAGCAATGGAAGAGTGCCAGGCAGACCTACGCAAACCGGGCATACATTGGTGTTAGGCTCATTTTTCCGGTAGTTGCAGGCGCAGGGGCAGAAGAGCTTACTTGAGAGGCCGGTCAGCTGACAATGTATCTCAAGGCCCACCTTGGCTTCCATCATAGCTCGGGACTCCCCTGTATACCTGCTGCACTTTCAAATATGCTTGCCGCATCAAAAAGTGTCTGCTCGCAAAATTCGTTGGCCATCATCTGCAATCCTACTGGCAAGCCGCTTACAAATCCGGCTGGCACAGATATGGCAGGCATGCCAGCAAGGTTTGCCACTACCGTGTCCACATCTACAAGGTACATCTTTAAAGGATCTTCCAGTTTTTCTCCTATCTTGAAAGGCAGGATAGGCATCGTAGGACCGACAAGTACATCATATTTCTTGAAAAGCAGCTGCAGCTCCTTCTTTATTATCGAGCGCACCTGCTGCGCCTTTAGATAGTATTTTCCATAATAACCAGACGACAGGACATAGGCACCGATGATTATCCTGCGCTTTGCCTCCTCTCCAAAGTTCCCCCGCACATGAGAAAAGTAGGAATTCCACTCATAGCCTTCAGGGCTTGCATCAAAGCCATAGCGCACATTATCATACCTTGCTAGGTTGCTGGAAGCCTCTGCCATGGCGATTGTATAATAGGATGCCAGAGCGTATTTGACTGACGGCAGAGATGTCTCTTCGCACGTACATCCATTCCTTGCAAGTGTGTCTACCGCGCCGCTTACTACCTCGGATACCTGCTCGTCGGCACCATGAATGAATTCTTTCACAAGACCGATACGGAGTGGACGTTTTTGGCCTTGCCTGTAGGAAGGAGTACCTTTCGATGTTGTGTGATCATGCTCGTCAAACCCTGC
>CAZPIL010000035.1:0-9347 GCA_964586705.1 uncultured Nitrososphaera sp.
AAGAACCTTGCCGCTTACTTGCATGTGCATCAAACGCGCTGGTGATAATATAATCGATGACGTCCAGTCTTCGGTTGACGAACAATACTACCCCCTCTCCATCGAGCGAGACTCAACTTACCTGCATCTACTCTTAGAATTACCGGTGCCGCGCCTGACTGATTGCTTTCTGTTTTTCAAGATACCTGCTGCCTTTGAAATGGCGTGCAAACCACCTTGGGAAGAGGGGTGTGCCGGACCATATCGACCGAAGGCTTGACCTATGCGGAAAATGCTTATTGTCTAGGCGACACGAAATTGTGTATGGTGGACGGCTTTGTACTCCGAATAAAGGATCAGGACCGGCGCCTGTATGCCGGCCATCATCTGTACGTAGGCATCCGCAGGGAATGGCAGAAGGGGTCAAGGTTGTTCTTTGTGGAAAAGAATACTCGAGAAGAAGCAGAAGATGTGATAACTGGCTCGGGCGTTTTTGAAAAAACAATAGAGGTTGATGCTATGGGAGAGCAGGAGCGCAGGCTATGCCTGCAGAACAACTGGTATGGAAAGATAGTCTTTGAATATGTCGAGCGCTTTTTGCCGCCCGTACCTGTGCCCAGCACTACTCTTGCCAGCACTAGGCCGGCGCTATTGCATGGACTTGCAGTTACCGGGGAGCAGACAGCAGAAATCAACAGCCTTGTATCTTCTAGAATAATCTCATGATTCGATTAATTTATTACGACCGCCATGCCCCCGCATTGCGATGTCTTACAGGATAGACAAAGATTCTCTTGGCGAGGTAAAGGTTCCAAAAGAAGCATACTACGGACCGTTTGCGGCCCGGGCCAAAAAGATGTACAATGTCACGGGCCACAGCGCACACGTCAACCTTGTCAAGGCGTTTGTCATGATAAAGCGCTCCGCGGCCCTTGCAAACAAGGAGCTGGACGCCTTGAATGCAAGAAAGGCAGGCGCTATTGTCAAGGCATGCGATGAGATCCTGAAAGGCAAGCTCATGGATCAGTTTGTTGTCGAGGCGATAAACTCTGGTGCCGGCACGGCATTTAACATGAATACCAATGAAGTCGTAGCCAATAGGGCCCTTGAAATTTTGGGCAAGAAAAGGGGCCAGTATGATGTCATCAGCCCGAATGACCACGTTAACATGTCTCAATCCTCAAACGACACTTTCCCTACGGCAATGCACGTTGCAATTCTGATAAACTTGGTCCAGACCGATGCCGCGGTTACTATGCTGGTAAAGTCTCTGCGCAAAAAGGCAAAGGAGTTTGAAAGCGCCATCAAGATAGGCAGGACACACCTGATGGATGCTATACCTGTGACCCTTGGCGCAGAGTTTGAAGAGTATGCGTATTCTGTAGAGAGGGCTCAGAAGAGGATGCGAGACGCAATGGACGGCCTGCGCGAAGTCGCGCTTGGCGGCACAGCCGTCGGAACGGGTGCAAACACACCGAGCGGGTACCGTAAACTTGCAATCAAGCACCTATCAAAAGTTTCTGAGCTCAAACTTCTGCCTTCACCGAATATGTTCTACTCATTACAGAGCAAACACGACGTGGCAAATTGCTCATCTGCACTTCGCAACCTTGCAGTCGAACTCACAAAAATTGCAAACGACCTGCGGCTCATGGCATCAGGACCAACTGCAGGATTAGCCGAAGTACTCATACCGGCTGTGCATGCCGGTTCATCTATAATGCCTGGAAAAGTGAACCCTTCGCTTGCAGAATGTCTCAACATGATATGCTTCAACGTCATCGGAAATGATGTTTCAGTTGCTATGGCCGCGCAGGCAGGGCAGTTTGAGCTGAACGTGATGTTACCGGGAATGCTAAAGTGCATGCTCGACTCGACTGACATGTTGAATAACTTTCTGCCAATATTTGCGGCACACATGATTGATGGATTGAAGGCGAACAGGGACAAGCTGGAGACATATATAGAAAAGAGCCCTGTGCTCGTAACCCTGCTCAACCCCTATATCGGCTATTTGAAAGCAGCCGAGATCTACAAAGAGTCGCTCAAGACAAACAAGAGCATACGCGAACTCGTTTTGGAAAAGAAGCTGATGACTGAAAAGCAGCTTGACAAAGCGCTTTCAAAGACAAGCATACTCGGGTCGGGCTAGCTAGGCTGCTAGATGGCTAACTTATTTTAGGTCGCAGCGCCTTGCGGTTCTTTAAAATTTCACGCGCAGTAAAAACTATGAGCAAAGCCTGAAGCACATACCCTCCGATTATCAGAACGACTGCGTTGAACGGCTTGGAGAAGGTTGTCATTATCTCGACGTGCGGCGGTGCAAGCGAGTTTCCTGCCATGACTATCCCTGCAAGCGGGATGCATGCGTACAGCTGTTTCTTGTATCCTGCAAACGTCAGAACTGTCAGGGCAACGAATGAAGCTTCAATAGCAATAGCCCTTTCAAGGAACATCGGATTTCCTGCGGGGATTGCAACCGCGCCCGTGACTGAGATTGCTACAAGGATATACACAACAGGACCTGCCTTCAATACTGCAAATCGCACATTCAATAATTAAAAACATTTTTTGCGCTTAGTTTATACGGTCTGCCATCTTTACAGCCTGTATGAAAGTTGCCCGGATAATAAAGACCAATGAGCCATTAAAGCTGGAAGATGTTGATATTCCCAGGCCGACAGGCGAACAGGTGCTTGTCAAGGTTGAAAGCGCTGGCGTCTGCCACAGCGACCTGCATCTCTGGGAGGGTGGCTATGCGGGCCCACAGGGCATCTTTATGAAGGTCGAAGACCGGGGTGTGAAATTTCCGTTGACCCCCGGGCACGAGGTCGCCGGCTCGATAGCGGAAATGGGACCAGATGTCAAGGGCTTCTCCAAAGGGGAGAAGGTGCTTGTCTACCCTTGGATCGGCGAGGGCTCGTGTCCGGCATGCAGAGCTGGCGAGGAAAACATTTGTGATGCCCCAAAGTCTCTTGGCGTCTATCAGGATGGTGGCTATGGTGAATATGCACTTGTTCCAAATTTCAAGTATCTTGTCAAGCTGGACAACTTTGACCCAAGCGCTGCTGCTTCGCTTGCATGCTCTGGCCTCACCGCGTATACGGCAGTCAAGAAGGCGGCAGTCAAGGATGGCGAGACGCTGGCAATAATTGGCGCCGGCGGACTCGGCCTTATGGCAGTCCAGATCGCCAAGGCAGTCACCACCGCCAGGGTAGTCATTGCCGACATTGACGAAAAAAAGCTTGCAGAGGCCAAGAGGCTTGGTGCCGATATCGCCGTAAATTCAGGAGCCGGCGACCCTGTGCAGAGCATCAAGGACATCACAAATGGGCTCGGGGCAGAAGCAGTCATCGACTTTGTAAATAACGGCAAAACCGCGCCAAACTCGTTCAACATGTTGAGAAAGCGCGGCAAGCTGGTGATGGTCGGCCTCTTTGGAGGCTCGATGGAGATCAACTTGCCCTTGATACCGCTCAGGGCGTTTACGATAACCGGGGCTTATACCGGCAAGTACTCCGACCTAGTCGAGCTGGTAGAGATTGCAAAGAAAGGCAAGCTCCAGTCAGTCGTGTCGCGCCGGTTCAAGCTGGATGAGGCAAATGCGGCACTCGAAGAGTTAAAGGCAGGTAAGATAATCGGCAGGGCCGTCATCAATCCCTGATTCTATTCTACCAGCAGCCTGCTCTGTATGTCCTTGACCACGACTGACTTGATGTTGACAAACTCGCGTATACCAAACTCCGACAGCTCCCTGCCTATTCCTGACTTTTTGACGCCACCAAACGGAAGCCGGGGGTCAGACCTTACCATCTCATTTACAGAAACAAGGCCTGACTCTATCTGACGTGCAAGCTTTACTCCGCGCTCAATATTGTTCGTCCAGACGCTTGCGCCAAGCCCAAACTCTGAATTGTTGGCCTCCTGTACGGCCTGTTCTTCGTTGTCTACCACAATTATCGGGGCGGCTGGACCGAACACTTCTTCTCTGACCATGTCCATATCGTGGCCAACGTTTGAAACAATGGTGGGCTCGTAGAAGAATCCCTCGCTGTTGATAGACTTGCCTCCTGTCAGGATGTTTCCACCTTTTGTCCTTGCGTCTTCTACCTGCTTGGCAAGCGACTTTCTCTGACTATCTCTTACAAGTGGCCCAACCGTGGTCTTGGGGTCGAGCGGATCGCCGACCACCTCTGCTTCGGTGTTTTCCACAAACAGCTTCGTGAACTTGTCGGCAACTTCCTTGACGACGATGAAACGTTTTGCCGCAATACATGACTGTCCTGTATTCAAAAGGCGCGATTGCGTCGCCATGTGGGCAGTCTGATTCAAGTCAGCGTCCTCAAGCACAATGAACGGGTCGCTCCCACCAAGCTCCAGAACAAACTTTTTCAGTCCTTCAGAGGCAAGCTCTGCCACTCGCCGTCCTGTGTTCAGGCTGCCGGTCACAGATACGGCGTCGATGTCTGCCTGCACCAATGCTTCGCCGACACGGTAATCGCCTATCACGATCTGAAACACATTTTCCGGAAATCCTGCATCCTGAAATGCTTGGGCCAGCTTTACCGCGCTTCCAAGGCAAACTCTCGAGTGCTTTAGCACGCCAACATTTCCTGCCGTGAGGGCGGGAGCGGCAAACCTCATCACCTGCCAGAAAGGAAAGTTCCATGGCATTATTGAGGCTATGACGCCAAGCGGTTCAAAGGACACAAAGCTCTTGCGGAATTCTGTCGGTACTATCTGGTCGCGCATGAACGCCTCTGCGTGTTCTGCATAATAGTCGCAGACCCAGGCGCACTTTTCAATTTCTGCAAGCGACTGGCGCACCGGCTTGCCCATCTCCTCTGTAACGGTGCGAGCATAATCCTCGCGATTTTTCCGCATTACCCTGCCCAGCCTGCGCATCAGCTCGGCCCGCTCACCCTGTTCGAGCTTTTTCCATTTAGCATATGCCTGTCGTCCAAGCTTTACCTTGCGACTGACGTCTTCGCTGCTCTCAGCGTCATAAGCGGTAATGACTTTTCCGGTCGTGGGGTTGATGGTCTCTATTTTCATGAAAGAAAGTTGTGTGCTGCATACTAATAAGTACACTAGATGGGATGTATCCCGCCGGCAGGATTTGCCCCAAAACAGGTTCTATCCTGTCTTGTTTGAGCCTGCGACTCTTCGGTTACTGCTACCTGTGCGCCCGATAGGCTGTTGCACGCGTTCAGCAAATTTGCCGACATCTACAGCCGAAAGCTCTACCAGGCTGAGCTACAGCGGGACAGTTCCGTTGCTGACTGAATTATATATAATTGTAATTCAGACTGGCGGAAAACTTGGCAATCCAGACATAATTGTCATCCATCCAGCCTGTCAGCTATGTCAAGCGCGAAATAGGATATTATCATGTCTGCCCCTGACCTTCTCATGGCGACCATAGACGCCACCTTCCATTCTTCCTCGTCCACGAGTCCGCGCCTTGCAGCTGCCTTTATCATGGCATACTCGCCGGAGACATTTTGGACTGCCACCGGAGTCCTGAAAGCCTCTTTTGCCCTCTTTACAAGGTCAAGGTAGGCAAGCGCGGGCTTGATCATCACCATGTCCGCTCCTTCCTGTATGTCCTGGGCTATTTCCCTCATCGCCTGCCTTGCGTTTGCATAGCCAACCTGATATGTGGATTTATCCATTGCGCCGGCTTTTTGAAATGTAGCCGAGCGAAACGGCGTGTATAGCGACGAAGCATGCTTGGCTGAATATGACAGTATGCGCGCTGAAAGCCCTCTGGCGTCAAGTGCCTCTCTTATTGCCCGTACTTGACCATCCATCATGGCAGATGGTGCGACGATGTCAGCACCTGCATATGCGTGGCTTGCCGCAATTTCTGCAAGTGCCTTTATAGTTGCGTCATTGTCGACTCTCTCATTTACCAAAAGACCGCAGTGCCCAGATAGGTTGTACTGGCATAGGCAAACGTCTGTTATGACTTTGACAGAACCGCCAAAGGCTGACTTGATATGCTCTACCGCGCGCTGGACGACGCCGTACCGTCCAGACGCTTCCGAACCCTTGGCATCGCGGATCTTGGGTATTCCAAAGATTATCATGGACGTTATCCCGGCATCTGTAATCTCTTGTACACGGTCAACCATTTTTCCTGCAGATGTGAGCGGCATGCCCGGCATGGCGCTTGTACTACTATTACTATTATTCTGCGATCTTTCGGACACAAATATGGGACATATCAGATGCTTCTTCAAAAGGCCGGCAGCCGACAGGGCTTCCTGGTATCGTGCAAGCACAGCCTGCAACAGAGATTCTAAAGACCGCGTTGTATGAATACCTTGTGACATTCTTTGCGATATGTTGACCAGCAGTTTTCCTCAGTCGCTGGATCAGTGCAATCCGCCACCATATGCTGCGGCCGATCTCTCGCGAGAAAGTCCTGCTGCCCCTCAATCTATCCACCCGTCCATTTACTTACAGCTACAAGCAGATCCTGGTGAGTAGCTTAACCTGTAGATAACATGGTTGACTTCGCACACCTTTTTATGACACCGCAAACTGTAACAATGCAACAGGTAGGTGCACGGAGGTAGACCAGCAGCATGGAAGTGCAAAAGAGGAAAGAATCTGTAAGCGACAACGGCCTTACGTGGACGAACATGCAGAGACCGGTCTATGCCGATCTGCTGGAACTGGGGAAAAAGCATCCCTCATTTAACAAACTCAACTTTGAAGACTGCCTTTCAAAAATTCAGATCCCTAAAATAGATCGTTATGAGGACCACCTCTTTATAGTCATGCACTTTCCCACGCCAGACAAGGAGCGCGGGTTTGTCTTTTCACAGCTCTCTGTGTTCATGGGAACAGATTACCTTGTGACAATCCATCAGGGTGAATTAAAGCCAATAGAGGAGCTCTTCGGCATCTGCAAGACAGACGAGGGCCTCAGGCAGGTCATAATGGGCAAGTCGTCAGGATACCTGCTCCACAAGATAATAGACACACTGGTAGATGACATGCTGCACCTGCTCATGAAAGTAGTGGGCAACATAGAGGACATTGAGGATGCGGCATTTGATGAGCGGGCATCGGCATCAAGACAAATCGCACTTTTAAGACGCGAGATAACCACACTCAAACGCATAGTCTTGCATGTGAAACGCACGATCGCAGAGCTGACAAAGGATGTCCGGCGATTCTCACAAGAGGATCTTACTCCTCACTTTAATGATGTCCAAGACCACGTCGAAAAGGTCGCAGAGGCCTTGGAGGAAGCGAAGGAGACCGTCGAGATCTACAAGGATTCAGACTTTGTCCTTAGCTCTGAAAAGACCAACAAGATACTTGCTGTTCTGACAATCATATTCACACTTTCAATACCTGCTACAGTCATCGGAGCCTTTTACGGCATGAACGTCAACCTTCCTGGTGGCATCGAAACCGGCCCATGGATCCAGCTTGGGCCCTACACCACGTTCATAGTTATGATCATAATTTCGCTGGCTCCTGCAGCGTTCATGTTCGTGTGGTTTTACCGCGTGGGCTGGCTCGAGAGGCCTCGGTAATAATAATTATTATTTCATTCTATCATGAACGATGTAATTTCACCATGTATTATCCCATTTTTGGAGATTTCCATTAGAAAAGCCAAAGACTATATATAATAGTGATATTCCAAAAAGGAAGGGTTGGCGGGAAAAGCGGAAGAGGTCAGCGGATACGTTTGTACCCCGCATGGCAAGCAGACCACATCGCTTTTGGAACACTGGAAGAAAGACGACAACATACTCGAAATTTACTTTGCGACAGCGACATTTTCTGACGAAAGTATACCCTACTTTCCAAACAAGGCTAACAACTACATCATAGTGTCATTCAGAGACATGGCTAGAATCCTTTCAGACATCAATAGCCCGGGAGTGGACAGACTGGCGTTCATGTTCAGCCTTAACAGCCCGCTCTTTGAGCGCGTCGGAGACCGGCTGAACTACATTTCGCTCTATTTTACAAAATATTCAAGCGGCGACCCTGCCATAGGAGACCTTGCCAACGTTATTGCCCGCCGGAACAGGGTCAAGAAGGCCAGCCTTGCCGAAATGCAGCTTTTGTCACAAGAGCAGCCCCGCTTTACTTTTCCCTATTCCAAGAACCTTGTGATTCTGGAAGTGGAGGGCTCAGAGACCCATCAAACGGATCAAAAATATTGTGAGCGTACAAGGCGTGATGTAGCAAGAAAGGGAATAATGCTCAATAATCTTGTAAGTTTTTCAATTCTTGATAAGATGAAGTGAGTTTCACCAGTAGAACTATTACACAAGACCTAAAAGTGATGGACGCGAATATGGCGCATGAAACGCAAGGCAAGCATACAGGATCTTGTATGGGCTTGTAGGGATGAAAGGGATATGGACAAGAAAACCGAGCTCTACAACAAGATCCGCAAAAAGTTGTCGTATCCGCCCGAACTTGCAATGCCTTCCATGATCACCGACGATTTTATCGACGCTGCTCTTGACAGAATTTAGTGGTGAACTACCAGACCCTGAAGGGCGCTGGCTTCCCGGACAGGCTTTCGCCCGCTGTTTCTTCCTCCTCGGTAATCAGTATGTTGCCATTACCATCATACAGAATTCCTGCGACTTCTTTGGAATCTCTGCAGGCATGAATTCCTAACAAAGTGGGCTAAAGCCGTAAGGCTTTGTTTTCACGCTCGCCAAGATAATAAAAAATGATAATCATAACTGTTAAATATGCTGCGTTTTTTCAGAACCGTGAATTATATTGAGCAAGCCGATGGAACTTGGTGCACTCAAGGTTGGTTCGTACATTATCATTGACGGCGAGCCGTGCAGAATAGTATCGTACGACCACAGCAAGCCGGGCAAACACGGCTCCGCCAAGGCCAGGATAAATGCTGTCGGCGTCTTTGATGGTGGTACGCATCCGTTTGTTGGGCCAGTAACAACGAGAGTTGATGTCCCGCTTATCGACAAGAGGAGTGGCCAGATAATATCAAAGAGCGGCGATACGCTCCAGATAATGGATCTTGAGACCTTTGAGGTGTTTGAGACCTCGTCAGTAGAAGACGAGATAAGGGAAAAGCTGCAAGAAAGTGTACAGGGCCGCGAGGTAGAATACTGGAAGGTAATGGACAGGATAAAAATAGTCCGCGTCAAGGGCTAGTAACAGCTAAGTTCATAGTATAGCTGCAAGAATCATCATCGGATGCTGATGACGTGAAGGAAGAGCCGTCTGAATGGTGATGAAGATTATGAGTCCTGAGGCATCCTCTAAACTTTCTTTGCTCTTGGATTGACTATTGCGTCAAGCGCATTGCCTATCAAAGCAAATGCGAGGCCCGTTATGGCTATCATGAG
>CAZPIL010000036.1:0-9343 GCA_964586705.1 uncultured Nitrososphaera sp.
TACTAGTAAAAAAGTGCGGGGGGTGGGATTTGAACCCACGAATCCCTAAGGAACAGGGTTGCAGCGGCAACTGCCGTTTCTAAGCCCTGCGCCGTTGGCCGGGCTTGGCGACCCCCGCACAGAGTTGCAAGCATTCTTGAGCCAAATTTATCTATTGTTGCAGCATAGCAATCATGAAATGCAGAGACAGAGACTTTTTGGTACAAACGGGGTCCGCGGGGTTTACGGCAAAGACCTTACAAACGACCTAGTCATAGACCTCACGTACGCCATTGCAACGTACTATGGCAAAGGCCCCATAGTCGTAGGGTACGACGGGCGCAGGTCCAGCCCGGTGGTTTCAAAGCTGGTGCGCTCGACGCTAAACTCTGCTGGCCTTGACGTTGGAAACGCAGGCTTGGTGCCGACGCCCTGCCTCCAGTTTGCCGCAAAGGGTAAGGGATACAACGGCGGCATAATGATAACGGCGTCACACAACCCGCCAGAGTACAACGGGATCAAACCGGCGGCCGGCGACGGCGTCGAGATCTCTAGGGAGGATGAGCTGAAGGTCGAAGACATTTACTACGACAGGCGCTTTGCAACCACTTCCGGACACGGCAGGGAATATCGGGATGAAAACGTTGTCACTTCTTACACTGATGCAGTACTGTCGCTTGTAGATGTTGAGAGGATACGCTCAAAGCGATTCACGGTTGCGATGGACACAGGCAACGGCGCGCAGGCGGTATGCGCTCCCATGATTGCAGAAAAGCTGGGCTGCAAGGTCATCGTCATCAACGGCAACATCGAAAGCGACTTTCCCGGCCGCGGATCAGAGCCAACGCCGGACAACCTCGGCGTGCTTGCAGAAGCAGTTCGCTCCGGAAAGGCAGACTTTGGCGTCGCCTTTGATGGCGACGGGGACAGGAGCATATTCTGCGACGACAACAGCGCCATCTACTGGGGCGATGTTACGGGAGCGCTCCTGGTAAAGAACCTGCTTGCGCAGAAACACCCAGGTTCTGAAATAGTATGCCCCATCAACACCTCCATGGTTCTCTCTAAGGTAGCAGATGAAGCAGGTTTGAAGGTAGTTCACACAAAGGTTGGCAGTGTAGAAGTATCCAGGGAAATGGTTGACAGAAAGGCGCCACTAGGCCTTGAAGAAAACGGCGGATTCATGTACGGTCCCCTGAACGAGGTTAGAGATGGTGCAATGACAACGGCATTAGTGTTGGACATGCTTGCTTCTTCAGGCGATTCCTTCTCAATGCTGGTGGAAAAGCTTCCAAAGACATTCAAAATAAAGACCAAGTTTTCGCTGAGCTCACACGATGCAGTAGACAAGGTAATCAAAGCTTGCATGACACACGGCAGCCCAAAGAAGGTGGAGACCATGGATGGTGTAAAGATATGGGCAGATGAGGAGACATGGTTGATGGTGCGGCCGTCCGGAACTGAGCCACTGATACGCATGTACGCAGAATCTACAGACAAGTCGCTGCTGGATTCCAAGGTACAAGAGTACAGCAGAATAGTAAAGGAGAACATGATTTGAAACGTTTTTAATACGCTTCTTAATCACTAGAAATTCAATCGGATGATCCCATAGGGTGAGAAAATGAGCAAACCATATTTCGTCAAATTTGAAGTTTCAAAAGATCTAGCCAACGCTGCTTATGAAGCAGTTCGCGTTGCAAAGCAGAGCGGCAAGGTACGCAAGGGTACGAACGAAACCACAAAGGCCATTGAGCGCGGCATTTCCAAGCTCGTGGTCATTGCAGAGGATGTCGAACCGCCAGAAGTTGTAGCACATCTTCCCATACTCTGCGATGAGAGGAATTCGCCGTACATCTTTGTGCCAAGCAAGCAGCAGCTAGGTATGTCGCTTGGAATAGACGTCGGCTCGGCAGCAGCCACAATTGTAGATGCGGGAGAGGCCCAGCACATTGTAGAGCAGGTCGTCTCTTCGATCTCTGGCTTGAAGGGCAAGAAGGAATAAAGGAGGAGTTGATTCTGGATGAGCAAGACCGCTGAAGAAAAGGTCATTCCTGCCGAAGTTATCCAGATTGTAGGCAGGACTGGAATAGCAGGAGAAGTCATCCAGGTTAGAGTGAAGGTCCTAGAAGGCAAGGACAGGGGCCGCATCCTTACCAGAAATGTCAAGGGCGCAGTAAGGATGAAAGATGTCTTGATGTTGAGAGAGACAGAGCGGGAGGCCCGCAAGATCAGGTGATCTAGATGAGCAAGACCGCATCCTCTCTTAGAAACTGCTTTTTCTGCGGCGAACACATAACATCAGGCCACGGCGTCATGCTCGTCAGAAACGATGGCCAGGTGCAGTGGACGTGCTCGGGCAAATGCAAGAAGAACCTGCGCGTGCTAAAGCGCGATCCAAGGAAGATGAAGTGGACAACCAAGTACGCCAAGGGCGGCCTGCGCACAAAGAAGTGAGTGAAGAAGTAGAAGGGATTTGACAGTGACAACAGAGCAGACGCTGATTGTAGTCAAACCGGACGGCTTCAAGCGCGGATTGACCGGCAAAGTGCTTGCACGCTTTGAGGAGAAAGGGTTTGTGATAAAGAACCTGAAATACTACAACTTTACTCAGGAAAAGGCCCAAGAGTTCTACTCGGTGCACAAAGACAAGCCTTTTTTTGGCGAGCTTGTTTCGTTCATAACATCCGGCCCTGTAGTGGCATGCATACTTGAAGGTAACAATGCGGTGGCGACGACTAGGATAATGATAGGCTCGACCAAGTCTTTTGAGGCCACCCCGGGAACGATAAGGGGCGACTTTGGCCTAGGTTTTACAGATAACATAATACATGCTTCGGACTCTTCTGAAAACTTCATAAAAGAGTCGCGAGTCATTTTTGGCTAGCAACCCTTGGAACTTCGCCAACCCGTAGTAGTTGTTTTGGGACACGTAGACTCGGGCAAGACGTCCCTACTGGACAAGATACGCGGGACTGCTGTACAGGCCCGCGAGGTGGGCGGCATAACGCAGCACATAGGTGCCAGCTTTTTTCCGATCGAGACAATAAAGGAAGTGACGGGCCCGCTGTTTGCCAGCCTAGCCAAGTCTGAAACGTCCATCCCAGGTCTCCTTGTCATCGATACGCCGGGTCACGAAGTATTTGCAAACCTGCGTGCAAGGGGCGGTTCTGCAGCGGACATCGCCATAGTAGTCGCGGACGCAAACAAGGGCATAGAAGCACAGACTCTTGAGAGCATCGAGATATTGAAGAAAAGAAAGGTGCCCTTTGTCCTGGCGCTTAACAAGGTGGACAGGGTGACTGGCTGGCGAGCGCAGTCGCGTTTTATTTCAGAGGAGGCAAAAAAGCAGGACGCAACCGTCCAGACTATGCTCGATGAGAAAATGTACACCGTCGTTGGCTCACTTTCCAGGCTCGGCTTTCAGTCAGAGGCTTTCTGGCGGGTCAAGGACTTTACAAAAGAAGTTGCCATAGTCCCGGTCAGTGCCAAGACAGGTGTAGGGATACCAGAGCTTCTTGCGGTACTGGTAGGCTTGACCCAGCAGTATATGGCAAAGAGGCTTGAAAGACATGCCGAAAAGACGCGGGGCATAGTGCTTGAGATAAACGAGGAGCCCGGGCTTGGACCTTCTGCAAACGTCATATTACTAGACGGCACGCTCAGGCAGGGTGACAGCATCGTAGTAGCAAAGAGGGATAGCACGGTTGTGACAAGGATAAAGGCACTACTCTTGCCAAAACCACTGGACGAGATGCGCGACCCCAGAGACAAGTTCAAGCCGGTTGACAAGGTCATCGCTGCTGCGGGTCTGAAGGTAACTTCTCCGGACCTCGAAGGTGTGCTTGCAGGAAGCCCGCTCTATGTGGCGAACAAGGATGACGAAGAGCAGATCGAGCAATTAAAGTCGCTTGTCGAAAGCGAGGTGAAAAATGCAATCATAAGCAACATGGAGGCGACCGGCGTCATTCTAAAGTGTGATACCATAGGCTCGCTTGAAGCCATAATAGATCTGCTGAAGAAGGACGGCGTGTCCATAAGGACCGCGGACATTGGCAACATAACCAGACGGGACGTGGTAGAAGCTGCAGCGGTCAAAGAATCCGACAGGTACCATGGAGTGGTGCTCGGCTTTAACGTCAGGGTCCTCGACGACGCCGAGCAAGAGTCACAGAACAGAAACGTCAAGATCTTTAATGAACGAATAATCTACAACCTGGTCCGCAGTTATGTCGACTGGGTCATATACCAAAAAGAACACGAAGAGTCGATATTGTTCAACGAACTTCCACCAGTGTGCAAGTTTCAGTTTATGAAGGGCTTTGTCTTTAGGCGAAACGATCCCGCAGTATTTGGTGCCGAGATTCAGGTCGGCAGGTTAAGGCAAAAGGTTCAGGTGATAAACCAAGAAGGCAAGAAGGTGGGAATCGTACACCAGATACAGGAAAGCGGCAAGTCCATGGATGAAGCCAAGGTGGGAATGCAAGTAGCAGTATCGCTCAAGGAGCCAACCATAGGACGTCAGATAAACGAGGGCGACATATTTTACAGCGACCTCAATAGCAGACAAGCCAAGCAGCTATCAGAAAAGTTCATCCATCGCCTGAACGAGGAAGAAAAGAAGATACTCGATCTTGTCATAGGTATAAAGAGAAAGGATGACCCGGCGTTCGGGTATCTCTGATCACTGGTATTTTTGCAGCAGCCCTTCGAGGCCTTTCTCGCCAACTGCCCCGACTGCCCTGTCTACCGCCTTGCCATTCATGAAGATGATGAATGTCGGGATAGCGTAGACGTCATAGCGCATGGCGACACTCTGGTTGTCGTCCACGTTAAGCCTGCCAAAGGTAACCTTTTCTGCGTACTTTTTGGCCAGCTTGTCAAAAATAGGCAGCATGAACTGGCACGGTCCGCACCAAGTGGCCCAAAAATCCACCAAGGTAGGTTTTGCATTATTTATCACCTCATCAAAGTTTTTTTCCGCGAGCTCTACAAGGTTCGGGTTTGAGGCATGTTTCTCACTCATGCAAGTGCAAATTCACCCGCCACGCTATTTAAGATTTGTTGGCGGGGTGCCCAGCGCCAGATGTCCAGCTCTAGCGCCGGCGCTTCAGCGCAAACCATGTCACGGCCATTCCGGCCATAACACCGCCTACTACACCGAGGCCGGCCGCGGCCTGTATTAAAGGTGTCGAGTTTGCCACTTCAAGCGTCGTTCCGGCTAAAGAAACGTTGCCAGCGGCATCCACTGCCGTTAGCTTGACTTCGTGCTTTCCATCAGGCAGGAACGTTGTGTCAAGAGGATACTCCTCAAGGCCTGTCACGTCCACCATGCTATTGCCCACTTCGAGCATAGCCGTAGCAAGGTGCGCGTCTGATACAGACAGTAGTATAGGGACTGTCCCCTTCAGCCCTCCGCCACTCACACCTACTTCTGCAGCAGGTGGCGTATTGTCCACTATGAGCTGTACATTCCTGCGCATCTGGTTTCCAGGAACATCTTCTGACCTTAGAACAAACTCGTACTTGCCATCTTCAAGCTCGGTAGAATTAAACTGCACAGAAGAGGTTGCAGGGTACCTTGCAGGCCTTGCATCGGGCAGGGTCGCAAGGACTGGCCCTTTGATACCGTTAGGATCAGTCGTGTCCCACAGAATCGTTGCATTTCCGGATACCACTGCCATCCCTTCGATCTTTTTCTCGACACCGCTTTCAAGACGCAGCGTAATGTCTGCAGCAGGTGGAGTCAGGTCTACCATGAACTGATGTCGGAGCGCAGACGAGTGTCCCACGGTGTCTGCAGATTCGATCATGATGCTGTGTGGACCTTCGCTAAGGGCAGAGGTGTTTGCATTTATCACAAATGCCTTTTGGCTCGCGGATTGGGTGCCGACTCCAACAGGCGCCGAGCCGTCTATTGAATACGAAAGGCCGGCAGGATTTTGATCCTCTACCAGAACTGGCACTTTCAGCCTTCCCGTCGAAAACCTTGGCAGGTCCGCCTTCATTACAGGAGGTAGGTTATCGGGCAGTAGAGTAGAGAACTTTGCCTCAACTACCAGTGGCTCATAAAGGCTTCCGCCATGAAACAGTGTATTGTGTAGTAGGACAGAGTATGTGCCCGTACCGCTTACAGGGACCGAGAGAACTGTTGCCCTGTCGCCGTCGTTCTGGCTAAAGTAAAAGAACCCGCCTTCGCTCACTATCGATGTCCCAAGCCAGTCGTTGCTCGGCCAGTTGGAAAATTCCTGAAATACGCCGGAAGGCACACTCGAGGCCACCAGCCTGCCGTCAGGGCCAAACGCCATGGCGTTTATGCTCGTCGAGTTGTGTGGCCAAGATATCTTTAGGTTTGCAGAAGTTATCGTCGGATCCTGCACATTAAAGTAGTAGGCGCGCCAGTCGCCGGCAGAGTACCTCGAGGTCATGTCAGACAGCCCGCCGACATAGCCGTTTGGCCTAAGACCAGGCTCGCCTCCGATTTCAGATTCAGCACCGGCACCGACATCACCACTAATGCCACCACCGCCTTCTTCAGGCTCGATGACCATCTGCAGGTCCTTTAGAACAGGCTTTGTCGTAACTACATAGCTTACGGGCATCACTACCTTGTGTTTGGAGGCCGCGTTTGACACAAGTATCTCCCCATAATAGTTGCCGGTAATCGCATCATCGTCTGTCAATATCGTTGCCCCAACCTTGGCGGTTCCTTGTGCCGGAACTTTCAAGGTGGTAGTTGTTGTTCTGCCTTCAGATGTGCTGTCGATTTTGATTGCAGCATTTGGCTGGCGCTTGTAAAATTCGACCGTGAGCGTATAGTCCATAGAAGTGGCGTTGATAAGCCTGTCGCCGCTCCAGAAGGAAAAAACCGTCGGGACGGGATACACACCCAGCAGGGGCGTGCCCTTGAACTTGGACGTCGGATCACCCACTCGGAGCTCCTGGACCGTCCCCCACGAGCCTCCGCGCGATATCATGGTTATTTCGCCAAACGCCACTTTGTCGTCGCTGTCGGCGTCTTGCCAGTCATAGCTGTAAAGCGAGGCTATGCGGAGGTGGTCGCCGAAAATCCCGGTAGAGTTTAAAAAGTCTTCAAATGCAAAGTTTACCTTGGCCACCATAAGGTCAGCGTCCGGCATGTCGCCACCTATCAGGTCCTCCAGGTTATGATAGTTCGGGGCAAACCCATACTGCTTATCGTTATGCGTAGGGTCTACCTGGAAGAGCTTGGTAGTATTATGTATCTGATACCTTGCCACCAGTTTTTCGACAGCAGATGACACCTCTACTTCCATCTCCTTTCTGTCAGGATTCTCTATTATGATGTCAGCTGACGCGGACTGGCCCTGTACAATGTGTCCAGCAAACCACCGCGATTCTGCCAGCCCGGATTCCAGTGGTCCGGTCTGCCGCGAATAGGAATCTATTATGCCAAGCGTGCTGTCGTATGACTCTATCGCCGGAGCCATCACCTTGAGTATATTTTCCGGCGTGCTTTCTGTGAAGGCGAGGAATTTGCCAGCGCTTCCTCGGGCAAGATGAACTGCTGCAAGAGCATCCACCCTTCCTGCACCCTGTACGAACGGATCGTTGTTCAGGTCCTTTGCAGATGACATCAGTATGCTCTTGACTCTGAACGGATCTGCAGCCTCGCCTCTCTCACGCAGGTCCGATATTACAAGCGCCGCTGCACCGGCTACCATGGGTGCTGCCATGCTCGTTCCCCCAAAAAGCGCGAATGCGCCATTATTGTTTGGATCATCGCGCTTTGCATCGAACACCTTGGCCGTCACAGTTGAGGGTGTGAAACCGTATGAGCCCACCGCTACAAGCTCGGGCTTGGGGTCGCCAAAGAGGCCGGGTCCCCTGCTTGAAAACTCGGCCATCTCGTCAAATGAGGCTGCAGACGAGCCAAAGCGCGTGATGTTGTTAAATGCGCTGTACTGCAAGTGCACGTTGTTACTAGTCGCCCCGACGGCTATGTTGAAAGGAGACACGTTGGGGGCGCCCACGCTACCATATCCAAGCCCGTTGTTGCCTGCGCTATTTATCATCATCGTTCCGGGATAGTCTGCATCCAGCATGCCGGGAACAACCAGTAGCGAAGAAAACATGCTGAGGACGTCGTAGCCGGGTCCATGCTTTAACAGAGGAAAGTTCGAAACGCCCCAGCTGTTGTTTATAATGTCAGCCTTATGATCGCCTGTGTAGCGCCATTTGCCCCCGTCTAAGTCAAACCCAGAGGCGTACAGCCAGCCAAATATGGCGTCGCCGGCCCAAAGCGACTTTACTGGCATTATTTTGGTGTCCGGTGCCATGCCTGCAAGCGCGTACGTGGTAGAGTTGCCATAGATAGAGTACTGCCCCTTTCCTAGCGATGCCACGGTAGCAGCCGTGCTGGTGCCGTGGCCGGTAAAGTCGTACATCAGTCCGAAATAGTCGCCGTCAGGATCTATAGGTTCAAGAAGTTTGGCCACAGAAACGCCGCCATATCCACTGTTGTCTACGAGCTGTATGCCGGTGCTGTTGTCAGTCACGCGCCAGATATCGAGCACTCGCGCGCCTGCCGTGCCGGCCGAAAAGTCGGCCGAGCCGTCACCATCATAGTCGTATACAAGGTGCTCGTTCCCATCGCCAAGCACAATGGGTCTTTCATCGGTAAAGTCGAATGTGGGTTCGCGTGGCACCAGGTGGTTTGTCTGGGGGTACGCCCCGGCTATTGCAAGCGTAAAGGTGTACCAGGCGTAAGACATGTCAGGTATTATAGTGTCATAGACGCCCGGCTTGTTCGAGTCTACCATGAGCACGGGTATGAGTACCACAGTAATCACGCCGAACTGGAAACTCACCTGGTAGGCCACTCCCATGCGATAAACGCCGCTTTTTGACTGAATATAGTCGTCAGGGCTATTGCCTATCTTCCAGTCAACGTTTGCAGTGCCTTGCAGTACAGGGGAGCCAAGAAGAGGATAAAGGGAGTTGAAGATTGGAATCGTCCCTTCGCTTGTTCTCAGATAGACGCCGGTGTCATTGACATAGGCGTACGAGGTGGTGTTTGCTGGCAGCTCCGGATCCGGGAATCCGTTGTGGTTCATTATCTTCCCGGTCCGCTCATCTATATTGGCGAGGTACTTGGCCTTTGTAAGCACCAGGCCCTGACCATCAGGATCGAGCATTATCGGTATGCCGTTTTCATCCCTTGCTACTGCATGGCGCATGTCCTCGTTTGAAAAGTCCGTGCCGGTATCGACGATTGCCACCGTAACGCCCTTGCCCGTCACGCCATAATTAGACGCCACCTTGTCGGCACCGATTATGGACGAGCCGGAGAACCTCCCGGGATCAAGGGATCCGGTATAGTTGC